>NZ_JBFRPB010000052.1:0-14288 GCF_041471785.1 Vibrio sp. 10N.261.51.C6
GAAAAAAACGTTACTGTTGAGCATTCATCGAATGAAA
This sequence comes from Vibrio sp. 10N.261.51.C6, assembly GCF_041471785.1. Taxonomy (NCBI): domain Bacteria; kingdom Pseudomonadati; phylum Pseudomonadota; class Gammaproteobacteria; order Vibrionales; family Vibrionaceae; genus Vibrio; species Vibrio sp. 10N.261.51.C6. The sequence goes on from NZ_JBFRPB010000052.1 coordinate 38, forward strand.
CCCAAAGCAAGGAAACATTAAGCAAGGAAGCTGTAACGAAGGAGAGTGTGAATGAAGCTTCCTGAGATCTGTATTAAGCACCCCGTTTTTGCCTCTGTTCTGAGTATCACGATTGTTTTACTCGGCTTGTTGTCATTTCAAAAACTATCAATTCAGTATTTCCCTGAACATAAAACACCCTCAGCAACGGTAACCGCTGCGATCAACGGCGCGAGTGCGGAGTTCATGTCGCGTAATGTGGCAGACAAGCTGATTACCGCAGCTACCGGTCTTGATAGTGTAAAAACCATGACGACCGACTGCCAAGAAGGGACGTGTAATCTTAAAATCATCTTCGAAGACGACATTGATGACGTCGAATACACGAGCCTGATGAACAATTTGCGCAGTAGTGTCGAGGCCATTGGTGATTTCCCTCCTAGTATGACGGATAAGCCTACAGTAACAGACGACTCATCTGACACCAGCATGCCGAGTAACATCATCACTTTCGTGAATACTGGCAAGATGTCTAAGCAAGATATGTTTGACTACATTAGCCAACAAGTTGTGCCTCAATTCAAACACATTCAAGGTGTTGGAGGTATCTGGGGCCCATATGGTGGTAGTGATAAAGCGGTGAGAGTTTGGTTGCAACCCGATCGTATGATGTCTCTGAATATGAGTGCGTCTGATGTGGTGGGGACACTGAGTTCTTACAACGCGACGTTTACTGCAGGTACTATCAAAGGCGAAGTTCGTGATTTCTCAATTAACCCTGTCAACCAAGTCACTAGTGTTGATGATGTGCGTGATCTAGTCGTTCGTGTCGACAATGGGAAAATCATTCGAATTGGTGATATCGCTGAAGTTAAAATGGGAGAGGAGAGCCTAACGCCGAGTATTCTGCGTGTCGATGATAATCTCGCTATGTCGATACAAGTGCTGCCACTGAAAAGTGAAAATCCGGTAACAGTTGCTGATAAAGTTAAAAAACAAATTGATGTGATTCAACCTCAGTTGCCAGAAGGCATTGAGATGAAAATGGTTTACAACCAAGCGGATTTCATTAAAACCGCGATTGATGAAGGTTTCATAACTTTGGTTGAAGCCATTGTTCTTGTTTCTGCCGTCGTTGTTCTGTTCCTAGGTTCTGTTCGCGTGGCTTCGATTCCGATCATCACCATTCCGGTGTGTGTGATTGGTGTGTTTGCTGTGATGCATTTGCTTGGTTTTAGCATCAATGTGTTGACGATTCTGGCGATCATTCTCGCGATTGGTCTGGTAGTTGATGATGCGATCGTAGTGGCTGAAAACTGCTACCGTCATATCGAAGAGGGAGAAACCCCTTTTAATGCGGCAATCAAAGGGTGCCGAGAGATCGTCTTTCCTGTGATAGCGATGACGCTGACTTTAGCGGTCGTGTATCTCCCTATTGGTTTGATGTCGGGCTTAACCGCCGATCTATTTAGACAATTTGCTTTCACGTTAGCAGCAGCAGTGATCATCTCTGGGTTTGTGGCTTTAACGCTCTCGCCCATGATGTGTGCTTACTTAATGAAGCCAGTTACAAAGCCGGCAAGGTGGTACAAAAAAGTTGATGCGAAGCTGAATGTTCTGTCTGAGTTGTACACCAAGGAACTTAGCAAATGGTTTGAGCGTAAAACACTGATGAGTGGTATTGCCTTGGCATTGATTACTCTATCTGCTTTGGCGGTTTGGACAATGCCTCAAGTGTTGCTTCCAACGGAAGATACTGGTTTTGTTGAGGTCACTTCAACGCCTCCTACAGGAGTCGGACGTCAGTATCACCTAGACAACAACGAGCAACTCAACAGTGTGTTCAAAGGTGATAATTCAGTAGAAGCGAATTTATCTTACATCGAAGGGACTCCGACCAATCACGTTTTATTGAAATCATGGGGCGAGCGTGACCAGTCAGCTGATGAGTTGGTGAACGAGTTTATCGCTAAAGCGCAAAGTTCGGTCTCTGCTTATGGCATGTCTTTCAAGGTTCGCTCGGCTGATAACTTGAACATTGCCACTAATATGATCCTAGAGTTAACGACGGTTAACCGTGATACCACCGTATTGTCGGAAACGGCGAATGAGGTGGTGGAGGCGCTTGAGAGTTATGAGGGCGTGACCAACATTAAAAATTCGATGTTGCGTGACCAATTGCTTTATGACTTGTCGATTGACCGCAATGCTATCGTATTGTCTGGTGTGGATTACAGTAATGTCACCAATGCGCTATCTACTTTCTTAGGATCAGTGAAAGCGGCAGATCTACAAGCGGATGATGGCTATACGTACCCAATTCAAGTTCAAGTAAATCTTAGTGATCTTGGCGATTTCAAGGTGCTCGATAAGCTGTACGTGGATTCACAGTCGGGTCAAAGGCTTCCTTTATCTCAGTTTGTATCAATCAAGCAAGTGACATCGGAATCTAATTTCAAGACGTTCATGGGTAAAGACAGTGCTGAAATCACCGCGGACTTGATGCCCGGATATACGGCGAGCGACGTGAAGGCATACATTGATGACACGGTACCAAGTCTGTTGAAACCTGCTCAGAGCTACGAGTTCAATGGCGTAGTTAAAGACCTGGTTGATTCAACCGCGGGCGCACAAGTGCTGTTCGTATTGGCGTTGATTTTCATCTTCTTGATCTTGGCGGCGCAGTTTGAATGCTTTGTTGACCCAATGATCATCTTGCTAACGGTTCCATTGTGTATTGTGGGCGCGATTTTGACGCTTTCGGTATTTGGTCAAAGCCTCAATATTTACTCGAAGATAGGATTGCTGACACTGGTTGGTCTCGTGACCAAACACGGTATTTTGCTGGTGGAGTTTGCTAACGAGAAACGCAAATCTGGCGCGAGTGCGAAAGAAGCGGCGATCAGCAGTGCACGTTCAAGGTTACGTCCAATCTTGATGACCTCACTGACGATGATCCTCGGTTCATTGCCATTGGCACTGGCAGATGGTCCGGGCTCATTAGGCCGTATCAATATTGGTTTGGTGTTGGTCGGTGGTTTATCTGCTGGTACGTTCTTCTCATTGTTTTTAGTACCTGTCGCGTATGTCGGTATGGCGAACTTAAAGCAAATGGATGTGCTGGCTCGACTGAGAGCGAAATCAGTATAGCGAGATCGTTCAAATTTAAGCTAGATACTTCAAGGCCCTCATACGAGGGCCTTATTTGTATACGGGGTAGGAATCGAAGGGATCTTTAAAAGTCGTAGTTGAGGTTCATTGAGCTGTAGATTTCGGCGTTACTTTGGTCTGATGCGACAGTGGTGTTGTAGATGTATTCGGTATCAAAAGTCAGAGCTAAATTGCCCATCAATATGTTCTTTAGATAGCCTTTGAGGTTGTAATTGGTGTTCTCTTCACCGTAAGCCATGTTAGCCGTTGCCCACATAGAAAACGTTTCTGTGATCGTCAGAGAGCCATCAACACTGGCATTCACGATTAGTTCATAGTTCTCTTTGTTCGGGAACTCTTCATCGGAGGATTGCCGTTGACTGATTCGGTAACCCGGACCAGCAGAGCCTTGAAGTTTGATTCTTTCAGTATCATAAAAGTGGCGACCCAATCCTGTAGCCGTTATAAATTGCTTACGATAAGTACCAAAGTGGTCGTGTTCAAAACGTGTTGTTGCGACCAAATAGGTGACTTCGTTCAAGTCATAGCTGATGCCATAGTTGGTGGTATAGCGATTGGTGCCGTCTTCATCGTTTTCAGCATCGGTATAGTAGGTATCAAACTGAACTCGTTGGCCCCAGTTCTCTTTTTTGTATCCAACAGAGATTCCAGAGTTGATCGACAAAGATGAGCTGGTGTTTTGTGAGTAGATAAACCCGAGTTTGGTCAGGGTTGTAAAAGGGGATTCTTGAGCTTCTTCTTGTAAGTCAGAACCTTCGCTTAATACGACGTCGCCCTCGAGTTCTACTTCTTCAACTTCTTCGGCAAATACGGGCATAGAGATAGCGATTAGAACTAAAGGTAGCTTTATTAAGGATCGTGTGTATGAAACTGTGTTGGTTAATGGGCGCGTTGTTTGTGAGATAGCGTGTGTCGACATAATGGTTTGGTATATAAGGTGATTGAACACGATGAACGCAAGGTTAGTCGTGAAGAGTCGTCAATGATTGAATCGAAAATGCGAGTGAGTTACGACGCAATAGGCAAAGGCGAAAAGATCGTTTTTATCGCTGAGAACCCATTACCTCGATGAGGATTAAAATCTTCAATGTGGACAAAGAATTCAAGTGTCTCAGAGGGTTTATCGTCTTCGATTAATAAGAACTCGAGTAGTCCTTGTTCTACATGGCATGAAACGATGGTTTCGCTCGATTGATCTGCTGAAATCTGTTCAACGTTGACCAAGACGCTCGTCTCGGGTAAGACATTGAAAGCATCTTGCGCACATTTAAGAATACAGCTGCACACGTACTCACGATATAAGGTATTGCTTTCAGAAAGAGACATCGTTTCAAGCTTTACTTCGCCTTGGCACAATACCTTTTTTTCTTTAGGGATCACGTTGTGCTTATTAACCTGAATGTTGATTTCTAACAGGTGACCATTTTTATAGGTATTGAAGTTGTGGTTTATCAGCTTAGTGTCGACCACTGTCGCGTTCATCGGGTTCTGCTGAGCTTCAGAAAGGGCAGATAGCTTTGCTTGGCTATCGTTATTCAAAACGCCTTGCGACAATTGATTGCCTTTTGCCCAGTAACTGTAGTTCTGTACCCAATCTACAAATTCCGCTTTGTAGTGTTCGATGTCTTTCTCTGCTGCTAGCTCGACATTGTTTGTGAGGGTGTGAAACTTAGATTTGTTACCCAACAGTATATCTAGCCAGTTAGGCTTGTACTCATCGAGTGCTTCCATTGCTTTGACTTTATGATCGAATCGAACCGTTGGCATTGTCGGTGCAGGTTCCATCGCAATCGACTCCCAATTCATTTTTGGGGTCGGAATGGTATGCACGGATTGGATTAAGTGGAGGTGCTGATTGAATAAGCTCACTTCACTTACAGCGTCCTCAAGTTGTTTGGTATTCATCTACATTCCTGTCGACTGTTGTTCTTGTAATTTGGCGCTTAGTTTATGGTCAAAGCGCGCGAACAGTATTTAAATGAATGTGAATGATCTTTCGTGAGGTTACTTGATATTGGTTTAGGAATATTTGGGTAGGAAAGTTGGTTTTATGATTGAGTTAACAGCATAGAAACACAGAGAACAAGGCGCTCTCTGTGTTGGTCATTTTGCTATTATCGAAACTCGCTGATGAGCATTATCTCTGGCGTCTTGCGACCAAAGTGAATCGGTAATCGTTAGACGTGAAGTAGTTGCGGCTGTATTCAAATACAGTGTTATTGGCGAGGTAACCGCGAGTACGTTTTTCAATGATAGGCTGAGCTGGGTCAATACCTAACTGTTTAGCAACGTCTTCAGGCGGAAGAATCGGTACCAATTCCTGCTCACTTCGATCAATCACCATGCCTTTGGTGTTCTCAATAAAGTCGTATTTTGATGTCTGCATCACTTGATAGGTGAGATCTGGGAATAGAGCAACAGGTAACCAAGTTTCTTCAACCGTGATTGGATTGTTGTCTATGAAACGAACACGTTTTACGTAGAAAACCAATTCGCCTTCTTTGATATCTAAATGTTCAGACATCGCCAAAGAACACGGCTTCATTTCGAAGGCCAGAACTTCACTGTGTGTAACCACATCCAAATGCGCCCACTTTTCTTGAAAGCTCGACTGTTTGTAGATGTCGTAATTGATCTTGTTCTCTTTTACGTAAGTGCCGCTGCCTTGAACGCTTTCAAGCTCATCGTTTTCGATCAGTAGTTTCAGTGCTTGCCTAACCGTTACGCGGCTTACCGAGAATACTTCACGCAATTGCGCTTCCGTTGGGAGTGCTTCTCCAACTTTATATTCTCCAGAACTGATCTTTTCTCTTATTGCATCGGCGATTTGGCGATACATAGGGAGTCTTGCCATTTTTGCCTCATTTGTGCGCTAGGACAACTAGACTTTGATTAACAACCTGTACCTTAAATACGTAAATTTGCTCTATATAAGCTTTGCTTTAAAGGTTAGTGTGAGCATCGTATTGGCGTTTTGTAGTACATATAATACAAATTAAACAATACATAACAAGCTTTCTTAAAGGATTTACCAATACAGTTTAAATACAAATTAAATACAAATGTGTATTGATGAGATCGTGATCACGGATTAAATGTCTTGAAGTTGTATTATTCTTCTCGTCGACAGGGACGACTGTCGTACTAATCCGTGACTATGGGACAAAGGTTATGAAACTTACTACTCTAACGAATAAGTCGCTCGTAAATCTGCAAACTACGTTTAGCAGTCGAGAAGAAGCGATTTACGCACTTGCTGACCAACTGAATCAGCAAGGCAAACTGCACAACAAACAAGAGTATCTTGATGCAGTATTTGCTCGTGAAGAGCAAGGCCCGACAGCGCTTGGCGAAGGCCTAGCAGTACCGCACGGCAAGACTGACGCGGTTAAAGAAGCTGGTTTCGCTGTTGCAACATTGAAAGAAGACATGAAATGGAAAGGCCTAGATGAAGACGAAGATGTGAATCTTATCTTCCTAATTGCCATTCCAAATGCAGAAGCGGGTTCTACCCACATGCACCTGCTGACCGAACTGACAACCACATTGGTTGATGACGATGTTCGTGAAGCAGTATTAAAAGCAACAACCGCTGATGAAATCTTCGCGCTTCTTGATGGCGACAATCAACAAGAAGAAAAACAAGACAACTTAGATACAAATGCACCGACAATTGTATGCGTTACTGCTTGCCCTGCAGGCATTGCTCACACCTATATGGCTGCAGAATACCTTGAAAAAGCGGGCAAAAAGCTTGGCTACAAGGTTCATGTTGAAAAGCAGGGCGCAAATGGCATTGAAGATCGTTTGACGGCTGAGCAATTAAACAATGCTGTGGCGTGTGTTTTTGCTGCTGAAGTCGCGATTAAAGAAGTGGATCGTTTTAACGGAATCCCTCGTGTTGAAACGCCAGTTGCAGAACCGATTAAACACGGTGAACGCATTCTAAATGAAGCGATTGAAGAGTCGAAAAAAGGTAACGGTGCAGAGCGTACAGTGGCTACTGATGACAAACCGAAAAAACTGCCACTGAAAACTGAGCTTAAACAAGCGCTGCTTTCTGGTATTTCTTACGCAGTTCCTCTTATCGTTGCTGGTGGTACTGTTCTTGCGGTTGCTGTTCTTATTGCGCAAATTTTTGACCTGCAAGAGCTTTACGCAACAAAAGATTCTTGGCTGTGGATGTATCGTAAATTAGGTGGCGGCCTATTAGGTACATTAATGGTGCCAGTACTGGCAGCTTACACTGCTTACTCATTAGCCGACAAACCGGCACTTGGTCCTGGTTTTGCTGCGGGTATTGCTGCAAACATCATTGGTTCAGGTTTCCTAGGCGGTGTTGTTGGTGGTTTGATTGCTGGTTACGTAATGCGTTGGGTAAAAGAGCATGTTCGCTTGGGTCCTGCGTTTAACGGTTTCCTTACTTTCTACCTTTACCCTGTGATTGGTACTTTGGTAGCGGGTAGCTTGATGCTGTTTGTTATCGGTAAACCTGTTGCGTTCTTAAACCAAGGTTTAACGGATTGGTTGAACGGTATGTCAGGCACCAATGCGCTGTTATTGGGTGCGATTCTTGGTCTGTTTGTATCATTCGACTTAGGTGGTCCGGTAAACAAAGCCGCTTACGCATTCTGTTTAGGTGCAATGGCGAACGGTGTTTATGGCCCTTACGCAATCTTTGGTTCAGTAAAAATGGTATCGGCGTTCACTGTAACGGCTTCAACCATGATTGCTCCACGCCTATTCAAAGACTTTGAGATTGAAACCGGTAAATCGACATGGCTACTTGGCCTTGCGGGTATTACCGAAGGTGCAATCCCAATGGCGATTGAAGATCCAATCCGTGTAATCGGCTCATTCTTACTAGGATCAGTGGTTACAGGTGCGATGGTTGGCGCGGCAGGTATTGGTCTATCGACTCCGGGTGCAGGTATCTTCTCTATCTTCTTGTTACACGATTCAGGTTTGGGCGCATTCTCTGCTGCGGCAATCTGGTTCGGTGCTGCGATTGTCGGCACAGTGATTTCAACTGTTACTCTTCTGATGTGGCGTGGTCACGCTGTAAAAAAGGGTAAGTTTGAAGCAAGTACTGCAACACAGAACTAACTGAATTTTGAGCTAGCTTCTAGCTCGCAATTAAAACACCGTATAAAAAATAACGAACAACTTGGCTGTCCTAAATGCCTGTGCTCCTAACGGTTTTATTCACACAGATTCTGGGCGTGGTTTTCTGCACCCTAAATTTAGTGGCAGCCAATTTTAACCCCTTGAAAAAATTTAATTTAGTCGTATTTGGGTTCGAACTTTAGTTTTACTCGAAGCGACACATTTAGGTAAATGATTATGACTACATCACGCGTACATATTACTCCTCACATGCACTGGGATCGTGAATGGTATTTCACAACAGAAGAGTCTCGTATTCTTCTTGTGAACAACATGGAAGAAATCATGAACCGTCTGGAGAGCGATCCAGAATACAAATACTACGTTCTAGATGGTCAAACCGCCGTTTTAGAAGACTACTTCGCAATCAAACCAGAAAACACAGATCGCGTAAAAGCATTGGTTGAAGCGGGCAAGTTAATTATTGGCCCTTGGTATTCTCAAACCGACACAATGCAAGTTTCTGGTGAGTCAATTGTACGCAACATGATGTATGGTATTCGTGACTGTATGAAGTTTGGCGATGCAATGAAGATTGGTTACCTACCAGATTCATTCAGCATGAGCTCACAGCTGCCAATGATCTACAACGGCTTCGACATCACGCGTGCAATGTTCTGGCGTGGTTGTTCAGAGCGTCATGGCACCAACAAAACAGAATTCTTATGGCAGTCTAATGACGGCAGTGAAGTAACGGCACAAGTGCTTCCGCTGGGTTACGCGATTGGTAAATACCTTCCACAAGACGAAGAAGGCTTGCGTGCTCGTTTAGATAAGTACTTCCCAGTGCTAGAAAAGCCATCGGTGACTAAAGATATCTTGCTACCGAACGGCCACGACCAAATGCCGATTCAAAAAGACATCTTTGAAGTAATGGACAAGCTTCGCGAAATCTACCCAGATCGTGAATTCTCAATGAGCCGTTACGAAGAAGTGTTCGAGAAAGTAGAAGCGGCGCGCGACCAACTCGACACAATCAAAGGCGAGTTCAACGACGGTAAATACATGCGTGTTCACCGTACGATCTCTTCTACGCGTATGGACATCAAACTGATCCACGCAGAAATCGAAAACAAGATTGTAAACATCTTAGAACCGCTAGCGTCTATCGCTTGGACATTAGGTTTTGAATACCACCACGGTTTGATTGAGAAAATGTGGAAAGAGAGCATGAAGAACCACGCTCATGACTCTATTGGTTGCTGTTGTTCAGACAAGGTACACGCTGAAATCCTAAACCGTTACATCCTTGCGGACGACATGGCGACAAACCTAATCCACTTCTACAAACGTAAAATCGTTGACCACATGCCAGATCGCGAAGGTTGCGACAAACTGGCGATGTTTAACCTTTCTCCGTATGAGCGTGAAGAAGTGGTGAACACAACCATCACTATCCGTGCTCAAGAATTTTCTATCTTTGATGAAAACGAAAACCCAGTTGAATACTTCATCCAAGACAAGCGCCAAATCGACCCAGGTAAAGTAGACCGTCAAATCGTTCACTACGGCAACTACGACCCTTTCATGGAGTTTGATATTCAAATCAAACGCACTGTACCAGCGATGGGTTTCACCACGTTACACATCCAAGGTAATGAGAAGGGCGCAGTTAAAGTCGCAGAGCAGAAAGACTACTTGCTAGAGAACGAATACTACCGAATTAATGTAAACGACAACGGTACTCTGACTATTTTCGATAAAGAGACAGAGCAAGTATTCGACCAAGCACTTCGTTTAGAAGATGGTTCTGATGACGGCGATGAGTACGATTACTCTCCATCTCGTCAAGAGTGGCTGTTGTACTCTGATGAATTCCCAATCGAAACATCGATTGATCACCAAGGTTTCCAATCGGTAGCGAACATCGCTTTCCGAATGAACGTGCCTGCAAACCTTGCAGAGCGTGAAGAACGTACGGGTCAAAATGGGTTCATTGAAGCGCAATGCCAAGTGGTATTGAAGCAAGGTTCTCGCCGCATTGAAGTACGCATGGAACTAGACAATCAAGCCGACGACCACCGTGTACGTGTGCTAGTGCCAACGCCATTTGTTTCTGAAACTGTGGTTGCAGATAACCAGTTCGGTTGTATTACTCGACCAACCAATGACCCAGCAATGGCGGTTTGGGAAGAAGAGAAGTGGAAAGAAGCGCCAGTTCCGGTTTACCAACTGATGAACTTCGCTGCATTAGAAAATGGCAAAGCGGGTATGGCGATCATGTCGAATGGCCTGCGTGAATTTGAAGTGATTGCATCTCAAGGTGACGAAAACCGAGATACCTTCGCATTGACACTATTCCGTGGTATTGGCGTGTTGGGTAAAGAAGAGCTATTGCTTCGTCCGGGCCGTCCATCAGGAATCAAGATCCCGACACCAGATTCACAAGTACGCGGTAAGTTAGTGTGTGAATTCACGCTGTGTGGTTTCTCTGGTAACCATATTGACGCGAACATCATGGCGCAAGCACGTGACAATGTCACTCAAATCGAATGCTACAACAAGATCCCTTATAACGCGATGAAGCTGAATGTGGGCGAGCAAAACCTACCTATGAGTTTTAGCCTTCTGTCTAAGCAACAATCAGGCGCTGTGTTGAGTGTGCTGAAGAAAGCGGAAGATGAAGATGCGTTGATCATGCGTGTCTACAACCCGGCAGAAACAGGCTCTGTGTCAGATTCAATCTCCTTCACTCAAAACGTTTCAAGCTGGAAAGAAACAAGCATGGATGAGCGAGTACGCGAAGGTGATGTAGCAGCAGAAACCTTTGGTGAACTAGCATCTTGCCAAGCGAAAACATTCCAAATCAAATTCTAATTTCAATCACCCGCTCACCTTGGTGGGCGGGAATGGTGAACGACAATGAAAATTGTAATTGCCCCCGATTCATTTAAAGAATCACTCGACGCTCATCAAGTTGCGTCTTGTATTGAGCGTGGATTTGCTGACGTTTTTCCTCACGCAGAGTTTGTGAAAATGCCACTCGCCGATGGCGGAGAAGGCACGGTAGACGTGTTGCTAGAGGCGCTCGATGGTAAGAAACAAAGGCTGCAAACGACGGATCCAATCGGTCGCGAATGTACGGCTTATTGGGCTTCACTTGTACAACAGGTTGATGGCATAAGCGTAAACACTGCCTTGGTGGAGTTTGCTCAAGCATCGGGTTTAGATCGATTAACCGTAGAAGAAAGATCACCTCTTACAGCATCATCTTACGGCACAGGGTTGCTGATCAAAGATGCGCTAGATAAAGGCGTAGAACAAATCATCATTGGTCTGGGCGGTAGTGCCACCAATGATGCTGGTGCTGGCATCTTACAAGCGTTGGGAGGCAAGTTGTTCGACAAACAAGGCAACGAGCTATCTGGTGGCGGCGCCGAGTTAAGCCAGTTAGCAAGTATCGATCTTGAAGGACTGCACCCTAGATGCAAAGAAGTGACGTTCGTGGTCGCGTGTGATGTGAATAATCCATTATGTGGCGAAAGCGGAGCCAGTACTGTGTTTGGTCCGCAAAAAGGCGCATCAAAAGCTCAAGTTGAACAACTTGATACTGCGATCGGGCACTTTGCCGATATCGCTCAAGCACATACGGGTACTAATCATCGCGACACAGCTGGATTTGGTGCTGCTGGTGGTACACCTCTGGGGTTAAGTCTTGCATTCAATATCCAAATTAAAGCGGGTATTGAGATGGTATTAGATGCCTTGGATGCAGATAAGGTTCTTGAAGGTGCTTCACTGGTCGTGACCGGAGAGGGGCAGATGGACAACCAAACCCTGCAAGGTAAAACACCTTTCGGCATCGCTCAGCGAGCTCAAAAGTTGAGTATTCCAACCATTGGAATTGCGGGCTCTTTGGGGCAAGACGTTGAAAAACTTTACGGCTCAATGTCTAGCTTATTTGGAACCGTACGTTCACCTCAGTCTTTAGACCAAGTTTTATCAGAAGCGAATCAAAACCTGACTCGCACTGCCCGTAATATCGCCGCCACGCTCAAGCTTGGTAGCCAGATTTTTAATGAGAAGTAATTATGTCTCTATTTAAACTCGACAACGTTATTCAAAACTACGCATGGGGAAGCAAAGACTCCATTAACCAATTGTTTGGTATTGTGAACCCAAACCAGGAACCTCAAGCAGAAATTTGGATGGGTGCTCATCCAAATGGTTGTTCAAAGGTAGGCGATACCGGTGAATCGCTTTCTCACATGATTGATGAAAACAAAATCGATGTCTTAGGCGGATACACGGCGGCTCGTTTCGGTGAATTGCCTTTCTTGTTTAAGGTGTTGGCCGCTGAAACACCGTTATCGATTCAGGTTCACCCGAACAAGCGAAAATCAGAATTAGGTTTTGAGCGTGAGAATGCACTTGGTATCCCTTTGAATGCGTCTAATCGCAACTACAAAGATCCAAACCATAAACCTGAGTTGGTTTATGCGTTGACCTTCTACAAAGCGATGAATGGCTTTCGTCCAATCGACGACATTATTGCCTTGTTCGAAGAAGCGGATATTCCTTCGTTAGCGATTGAGCTTAATGTACTAAAAGCCAATGCCGACAGTGATTCTTTGAAGTCGTTCTTTAGCGCCATTATGTCTCTTGAAGGTGACCGCAAAGCGTCTGCGCTTAATGAGCTTTATGCTGCACATGCGCGACCAGCCAAAACGGTCATGGGGCGTGAAGCTCTTCAATACAGCATCGAATTCAAACAGCATTATCCAGGTGATATTGGCTTATTTGCGCCATTAATGCTTAACACGGTTGAGCTGGCGCCCGGTGAAGCGATGTTCCTGTTCGCAGAAACCCCACATGCTTATGTTCAAGGTACGGGTTTAGAGATTATGGCAAACTCAGACAATGTGCTGCGTGCCGGTCTCACTCCCAAATATATCGATGTCCCTGAGCTTATCGACAACACAATCTTTGAGCCGATTAAGCCAGAAGATATCCGCCTTAAGCCTGTATTGAAAGAGGGCAAGATGAGTTATCCGATTCCAGTGGATGACTTTGGCTTTGATATCTTGTCTGCGACTGATGAGAGCAAGTCACAGTATCTACGTAGCGCGGAGATCTTGTTCTGTGTGGAAGGAGAGGCGACCGTCACTTCAGAAGGGCGGTCAGTTTCTCTTAAGCCCGGAGAATCGGTCTTTGTAAGTAGTAATTCAAGTGTTTACCAATATCAAGGGAATGGCATTTTGGCTCGTGCTTTTAACTAGTGCCCCCGTGCTAGCGATCAGCAAAAGAAATGTCAGAGTGCCACTGTAAAGTGGTACTCAATATTGGATTGATGGTTGTTACCTATCTGTCTTTGACAGTCATGATTATTGACCATACCCGCTACTCTGGCGGGTTTTTTCATTATTAGAATGAGCAGATATAAGCTTGTAGAAAAGACAAACCCTGCGATCAGAGCAGGGCTTTTTATTGAATTGGTACTGAGTGACTGGTTAGGCAATGTGCGTCATTTTATTAAGCACAAAGGTTTCAATACAACCTTCAGTCGCAGCCATGTAGTCAGCGATGTGTTGGCTCGCTAAGTGTTTCTCTAGATGAACTTCAGACTCCCAGTTCTCATGAAAAACGAAGTGAGCAGGGTTACTGTTATCTTGGTGCAGATCGTAGTTAATACAGCCGTCTTCAACACGGGTTTTATCGATCAATTTAATCATCTCAGCTTTTACAAGCTCAGTTTTGTCTTCTTTAGAGACGATCGTTGCAATAATAGTCAGTTTGCTCATTTTCAATTCCTTCGCTTTAAACTCGGTAAGTTTAAGTAATATAAGTATAAATTCAGAATGAAGAAAGAGTTCTGAAATCCAATAACTATGGTTCTTACCATCCACAATTCAAACTCGAGAGCATAGGGCCAGAGCCGAGTAGGTTATGCTTATTAAAAAAAGCCCTCATAGCAATTGAAGTGACCCCGTAAAGT
>NZ_JBFRPB010000053.1:0-80487 GCF_041471785.1 Vibrio sp. 10N.261.51.C6
GTCAACCACTATTTTCAAAATTTTTTTCAAGCGCTTAGCTTGGCTAATTTGACCTGCTGATTCGTTTTGGTTTCTTACGAAGCCTTCCCGTTTCAACGAGGTCGCATTATAGAGATTTCGATCACACTGGCAAGCCCTTTTTGAAGTTTTTCTTACTTTTTTGATTGTTCGAGCGTTTTTTGTTCAAAACATGCCATTTTCACTAGTATTCCTCTTAATTAAGGGCTTAATGTGCCTATATAAAGGAGGATTTATGAGTTCAATACGCAGTTATAAAGGTATATCACCTCAGATCGGGAGAGACGTCTATATAGATACAAGTTCGGTACTGGTTGGTGATATCAAAATCGGTGACGACTCTAGCGTGTGGCCTTTGGTTGCAGCTCGAGGAGATGTAAACCACATTCATATTGGAGATAGAACGAATATCCAAGACGGCAGCGTTTTGCACGTCACCCATAAGAATGCAGAAAACCCTGAGGGTTATCCTCTATTAATAGGTAATGATGTCACTATCGGACATAAAGTAATACTGCATGGCTGCACAATTGAAGATCGTGTACTTGTTGGCATGGGAGCTATCGTGTTGGATGGCGTGATTATCAAACAAGAAGTCATGATTGGTGCTGGTAGCTTAGTGCCGCCTAATAAGATACTTGAAAGTGGTTACCTATATGTAGGAAGCCCAGTAAAACAAGCACGCCCATTAAATGATAAAGAGCGTGCCTTTTTACAGAAGTCCGCTGACAACTATGTTCAGAATAAAAACGACTATCTAGACTCTGTACTTCCAGTCTAAAGCGCTTTGATCTGAATCCGATTAGAGGAGTCATACTCCTCTTCTTCTATTAACTCTTCCGCTAGCTCTTCAATATCGAAACGTAACTCAGAAAAGATAACTAAAGCTTGATCGCCCTCTTTTATCTCTTTACCTACCAATCGTGATAATTCTTCAATAGACATGACACATTCAATCAATGCGCCCGACTGTTGTGCAGGGAAGGTGATTGTTTGATTCTCTTCATTCCAATCTTGGATATCTGGAAATAGAATTGATTGATTCATTTTTTTATAAATACCTCATTACATCTCTAGGTTTTTACGTAATTCTCTTAAAATCTGTTTTGTTCCCGGACGAAGACCACGCCAAAGCATAAAGCTTTCTGCTGCCTGCCCCACTAGCATACCCAAACCATCATAAGCAGCATGAACACCATTATCTAATGCCCATTGATTGAATACCGTCGTTCCAGATCCATAAACCATGTCATAAACGGCGCTAGTAGAATTGAAAATCACCTCAGACACTTCAGGAAGCTGCCCGCTTAGACCAGATGAGGTAGAGTTAATAATGACATCAAAGCCTTCATTAACATCACTTAGACCCATCCCCTTGATGTTGCCATGCGACGAAAACATCTCAGCCAGAAGTTCAGCCTTGGAGCTGGTTCGATTAGCGACCACCAGCTGTTGTGGCTTTTGGTCGAGAAGAGGTTGAATCACTCCTCTCGCAGCACCACCAGCGCCAAGAAGAAGAACACGTGCTCCTTTTAGCGTGACTTGATGTTGAAGCAGGTCTTGAACTAAGCCCTCACCATCGGTGTTATCACCAATGATCTCTCCATCATCTAACTTCTTAAGGGTATTTACGGCACCAGCTAGTTCAGCTCTCTCAGTTAGGCGATTGGCTAACTGATAGGCATCTTCTTTAAAAGGCGCTGTGACATTGCACCCTCGACCACCTTCGCTGAAAAAGGTTTTGGCAGCAGTGATAAATTGACCGTGCTCTGGCTGTAATGCTGTATAGGTAAGTTGTTGGCTGGTTTGGCGAGCAAATAATGTGTGAATGAATGGCGATTTGCTTTGCCCAATAGGATTACCGAAAACGGCATAACGATCTACTTGCTGTGTCATATCCTTACCTAACAGAAATAATAAAAAGGGTCATCTATATAGATGACCCTATCACTATCCCTATAAGGAAGGAAGAACTACCAAACTCGAGGTTTGAGGTAGTCACTATAAAGCAGAGCTTCTGGTGAGCCCGCTTGCGGTTCATAGCGATATTCCCAACGAGCCAACGGCGGCATCGACATCAATATAGACTCTGTGCGCCCACCGCTTTGCAGGCCAAATAAGGTACCACGGTCGTAAACTAGGTTGAATTCAACATAGCGGCCACGACGGTATAGTTGGAAGTCACGCTCACGTTCGCCATAAGGTGTATCTTTGCGACGCTCGACAATAGGTAAGTACGCCGCAGCAAAACCTTCACCGACAGCCTGCATATAAGCAAAGCTCTTATCGAAACCCCACTCATTTAAGTCATCAAAGAACAGACCACCAACACCACGTGTTTCGTCTCGGTGAGGAAGATAGAAGTACTTATCACACCACTCTTTGTGTTCTTGATAAACATCATCACCAAACGGCGCACAAAGATCTTTAGCAGTTTGATGCCAAGATTGGCAATCTTCATCGACAGGATAAAATGGCGTTAAGTCAAAACCACCACCAAACCACCAAATCGGGTCTTCCCCTTCTTTTTCCGCAATGAAGAATCGAACGTTCGCGTGTGAGGTTGGGATATATGGGTTTTTAGGGTGGATAACTAATGAAACCCCCATCGCCTCAAACTTACGTCCGGCTAACTCAGGACGGTGAGCGGTTGCAGAGGCAGGCATTGCTTTACCAGCGACGTGAGAGAAGTTAACTCCACCCTGTTCAAATAAAGCACCATTGGTCATCACGCGAGTACGACCACCGCCACCTAGACGATCGCCAGGTTCTCGCTCCCATGCATCTTCTTCAAACAACGCTACACCATCAGCTTGCTCAAGCTGCTGGCAAATCGAATCTTGTAGGCTCAGTAAAAACTGCTTTACTGCTTCTTTATCAATTGCTGACATCTTACTTCCTTTGCAGGGTTTAACCCTGTCTTAATATTTTCGACGTTTTTGCATCTCTAATTTCGCTTGGCTTCTCACGGCCACCCGTTTGGCCTTCTAGAATCGCGACTAAGTGTTGACCCAGTTGCTGTTGAACTTCTTCAGTCGTCATACAAGGCGGCTCGCCAGTCAGGTTGGCACTGGTAGAGGTTAACGGCTTGCCGAACTCATTACACATTCTTTGAACCAAAGGGTGATCCGTCACTCGTACCGCGATGGAATCAAACTGGCCGCTGACCCAGTCAGTAACTTTGCTGCTGGTTGGCATAATCCAAGTGACCGGACCTGGCCATGTCGCTTTCACTGTTACCAACTGTTCTTCCGTCAACTGGCTTTCATCAATATAAGGAAGCAGCTGCTCGTAACTTGCAGCAATCAAGATCAAGCCCTTTTCAACTGGACGCTGTTTTAACTCGAGTAATTTCTTGATGGCATGTGGATTATCAGGATCACAACCAACCCCAAAAACGCCTTCGGTCGGGTAAGCAATGACTTCACCTTGTTGTAATGCCTGCAATGTATGTTGAAAGTTATCCACGGGTTGCCTCATTAAGTCAGTTATCGAACTCGCTAAGTGTACAAATTATCATTCACTGTGACTAAAGCTATTTGTTTATAAAATGTATCAATTAACAACTTAGACTGACGCAAACGTTTTCCTTAAGTAATTTTACCCGTATAATGCGCGCAAAATATCTAATCACTAATTAAATCGTACCTGAAGGAGTTTGAGATGACTGTCGGTATTATCATGGGTTCTAAATCTGATTGGCCAACAATGAAGCTAGCTGCAGAAATGTTGGATCAGTTTGGCGTGGCGTACGAAACAAAAGTGGTTTCTGCTCACCGCACACCTCAGTTGCTTGCAGACTACGCAACCAGTGCGAAAGAGCGCGGTATTAAAGTAATTATTGCTGGTGCTGGCGGTGCAGCGCACCTTCCGGGCATGGCTGCTGCTTTCACAAGCGTACCAGTTCTGGGTGTTCCAGTTCAGTCTAAAGCACTGAAAGGCATGGACTCTCTGCTTTCTATCGTGCAGATGCCAAAAGGTATCGCGGTAGGTACTTTGGCTATCGGTGAAGCTGGCGCTGCCAATGCAGGCATCCTAGCGGCTCAAATCATTGGTACACACAATGAAGAAGTAATGGCAAAAGTAGAAGCATTCCGTTCTGAGCAAACAGAAACGGTTTTGGCTAATCCAAACCCTGCAGAGGACTAATTTCCATGCATGTTCTTGTGTTAGGCGCGGGCCAACTTGCTCGCATGATGTCCCTAGCTGGGGCACCGCTGAATATTGAAATTTCTGCTTTTGATGTTGGCAGCAAAAATATTGTTCACCCATTAACGCAAGCGATTCTAGGTAACGGCTTAGAAAATGCGATTGAGCGTGCGGACGTCATTACTGCTGAATTCGAACATATTCCTCACGATGTACTTGAGGTGTGTGAGCGCAGCGGTAAGTTCTTACCGACAACAGAAGCAATCAAAGCTGGCGGTGACCGTCGTCTTGAAAAAGCCCTGTTAGACGAAGCGAACGTGAAGAATGCTAAGTACTACGTGGTTAACTCTCGCGAAGACTTTGACGCTGCAATTGCTTACGTTGGCTTACCAATGGTGTTGAAGAGCACACTTGGCGGCTACGACGGCAAGGGCCAATGGCGCTTAAAGACATTAGACAATGTTGACGCGACTTGGGCAGAAATGGCTGAGTGCATTACCGCGACCGACAACCAAGCGATTGTGGCTGAAGAGTTTGTTCCGTTTGACCGCGAAGTATCACTGGTTGGTGCTCGTGATACCAATGGCGAGGTTCAAGTGTATCCACTGGCTGAGAATGTTCACACCGACGGCGTGTTGAGCTTATCGACAGCGATTGATGACATTGAACTGCAAGAGCAAGCTAAAGCCATGTTCACTGCCATTGCTGAGCGTTTAGATTACGTTGGCGTGCTAGCACTTGAGTTCTTTGATGTTCAAGGTTCACTGCTTGTTAATGAGATTGCACCACGTGTTCATAACTCGGGCCACTGGACGCAACAAGGCGCAGAGACTTGTCAGTTTGAAAACCACCTACGTGCAGTGTGTGGCATGCCACTAGGTAGCACTAAACTGATTCGTCCAACCGCAATGATCAACATTCTTGGCGAAGATACTCTTCCTGAGGCTATTCTTGCTCAAGGTGGTTGTCATGTTCATTGGTATGGCAAAGAAAAGCGTGCAGGTCGCAAGATGGGTCACATTAACGTGAGCGCTGACTACAACGCAGAATTACAAAGAGCTTTGTGCTCATTGGCTGAGATTCTTGATAAGCAAGCCTACCCTGCTGTGCATGAGTTTGCTGAGCAGATGAAGTAAGCCTACATTGGCTTATTGATATAAAAAGTTTATTGGATACAAAAACGGCGCTCAGTGAGCGCCGTTTTTTTGTTTCTGGTCATTCACTTACTGTGATTAACATGACTACTGAGATTGAATGTGATGACACTTGCGATCAGCACATTGCTTCTTAGTGCCACTGGCTGTTTTCTTCTCAAGTAACAACGGGAACTGGCACTCTTCACAACGACCTATAACTGGTGGCTGATTAACGGCGAACTTACACTTAGGGTAGTTATCACACGCATAGAAGGTTTTGCCATAGCGAGATTTACGCTCAACCAAGTGGCCTCGACCACACTCAGGGCAGGCAACAAGTGGCTGCTCTTCAGGTTGTTCTTTCGGTTGGTCCAAAGATTCGATGTGATTACACTCTGGATAACTGCTACAGCCAATGAACATCCCAAAGCGACCTTGCCTTAATACCAATTCGTTTTGGCATTTAGGACACGGAACGCCCAGCTCTTTCACCACATGACCATCATTTTGATGAAGAGGCTTGATGTAATCACAGCTCGGATACTGCTTACAGCCTAAAAATGGGCCGTGCTTACCATGGCGAAGCTGAAGCTCCCCACCACACTGTGGACATGGTTCATGCTCTAACGCATGTTCATGTGCTGAAAAAAGCTGATTATCAATCTTACTACTCATGATAAGCCTGTATTAATGCAAGATACCTTGCTCTTTGGTGTACAACAGCTCTTCCATTTGCGTGTAAGCACTTTCATTACCCGGTACATTGAACAGTACCATTAAGATAATCCACTTCAGATCATCCAACTCAAATTCATTGGTCTCTAACCCCATGACACGATCAATCACCATTTCACGAATCTCTGTCGTGAGGACGTTGATCTGCTCAAGGAACAACAAGAAACCACGACACTCCATATTAATACGTGATATCTCTTTACTTGTGTAAACACGCATCGAGGTATTAGAGCACATAGTAATCGCCGCTTGGTTATCGGTATCTTGCAGTGCAGCAAGGTCTTCTAACCAATGGAGAGCCTTATAAATATCATCTTGGTGAAACCCCGCTCGAAGAAGTTCATCTTCAAGTTCGTCTTGATCCACCTGCAATTCAGAATCGCTATGGATGTAGGTTTCAAACAAGTACATCAGTATGTCCATCATCATAGCTTAGCCTCTCCCCTTTCGAATATAGCCACCGGAAACTGCAACAACATGCCCTGAGAGCTCAAGCTCTAAAAGCTGCATCATGACTTCATGCACAGGTATATGGGTTCTCTGTGCCAAAATATCAACGGGTGTCGCCTCTAATCCTACGTTAGCTAACAGCTGTGGAAATGGCAATTGTTCATTTTCACCCTCATTCGGCGTAGGTTCGAATAAGCTCGGCTGCTGATCTATAGACCAGTTTAACAGACTCTTTATTTCAATCAGAACATCTTGAGCATTTTGTACTAAACATGCTCCAGCTTTAATTAAGCTATTACCTCCGCGACTGGTTGGGCTATGAATTGAACCGGGCAGCGCAAACACCTCTCGGCCTTGCTCCATGGCATAGCGAGCCGTAATCAAAGAACCACTCTTTTCAGCTGCTTCCACCACCAAGGTTCCTAACGACAAGCCACTTATAATACGGTTACGACGGGGGAAATGTTCAGGTCGTGGTTTGGCGCTTGGACGAAACTCTGAAATCAGCGCTCCGTTCTCACAGATCCTCTCAGCTAGATTTCGGTGGCGGGCAGGATAAATGGAGTCCAAGCCAGACCCCAACACTGCAAAAGTTTCCCCTCTTTTATCTAGAGCACCATCATGAGCATAGCCATCGATACCTAAAGCTAAGCCACTGGTGACAATTAAACCGTTTTGGACAAACTCTTTGGCGAAGGACTTGGCGGTCTGCAGTCCTTCAATACTGGCATTGCGGCTGCCGACCATCGCGATTTGAGGCTCGATCAGTTTTTCAACGTGACCTTTAACGAAAAGAACACTGGGCGCAGAGGCAATCTCATTAAGCAGTTTGGGATAACGTGGGCAATTAGGGGTAATGATGTGATGGTTAGGCTGTTTTGCTTGCCATGATAAGCAAGCCTCCACTTCTCTTGGGGCTTGCTCTCTTAGATAAGAAATTTGTTTGCCTGATAAACCCATCACTTGCAGCTGCTGGCTTGAGTAGCCAACAATGTTCGAAGGGGAATCGATACTCAGCAGGCGAGAAAGGCGTTTGCCACCCAATTGAGGAACAAAACTTAGAGTTAGCCAAGCACTCAGTTGTTGCTCATTCACTCGGTGCCCTTAACCTCTTCTGTCAAAGCAAGATCCAAAGGCGATACTGCCAGAATGCCCTTGCTAACAGGCTTAGAGCTCTGAGTGATCAACGCGAGGCTAAAATACTCATAAGGACGAATGACCATCAAGCTACCGAGCGAGGTACTTGGTAGCTGCACTTTATTACTCGCCGCAGACTCTTTATAGCTGTATTCACCCTGCTTACCAAACACCACAGCACCGCTTTCACTGAGGGTAAACATAGAACCTTGGCGAAGGTTATCCTGTGAACCTTTGTTGATCACCACTACCTGATTCTTCGCGCTGTACTGGCTGCCATCTAATGAGCCCAAGATATTAGCAAACTGACCTGCCGCACTAGGTGCAGGATAAAACGTGGTAGAGAGCTTCACCTGATCAACACCAAGTTCTGGTAGCACAAGGTCATTAAGCAGCACCTCTTGCAGCTGAGTGTCTATCTGCAAGCTGCTGAACTCAGCATCCACCTCTTTTAAGCGCGCAGTGGCGACCAGTCGCAAAGAGGTAATACTCGCTTGGGGTTGCTGCCGTTGGTAGGTTTCAACTGCGCGGTAGATACCCCACTTTTGATGTTGTTGGTTACCTGAGATAAACAACCGGTCTGCACCCGATAAGAAACGTTTACCATCACTGGTTCCTAATACTCGTTGTGCCGATTCGATATCTTGCTGCTCTACCAAGCGATCAGACTGTAAATAAGGTAGAACCAGTCCCTCGTTGACGGTAGGTACTGCTTTCTTCTCAGAAACACGAATCTTAGGGCTGAGTTTGATAACAGGCTTGAGGCTCAAGACAGGTTCACCATTAATCCAAACCAACGACAGTTTGTCTCCGGGATAAATAAGGTGAGGATTTTCTATCTCAGGGTTTACCTGCCATAACCTTGGCCACAACCACGGGCTATCAAGATACATCGCAGATATATCCCATAAGGTATCGCCCTTTACCACCACATACGCCTCAGGTGCGCCCTGCTTAATGGTTAAAGGTTGAGCGCTATTTTCAGCCGTAGCGGCGAACGAAAGCGAGGCACAAACAAGAGAAAAAATGGGAGAAAAATGACGCATGACCTAGGTTCCTTGGTCTGAATATATGACATCTGATTTGAGAATTACCTTCAGGATGCTGTCATTTGACCTCTAAAATGTCTAGAATTGAGCCAACAAGGTTTAAGCTGTTTCGGCACAGTTCAATATTTCGAGTGTATATGTCTGTATTACAAGTATTAACATTACCAGATGATCGTCTACGTACCGTGGCGAAACCGGTAAAAGAAGTTACCCCAGAGATTCAAAAGTTCGTTGATGACATGATTGAAACCATGTACGACGAAGAAGGTATCGGCCTTGCGGCAACGCAAGTAGATTTCCACCAACGCATCGTTGTTATCGATATTTCAGAAACACGTGATGAGCCAATGGTGCTTATCAACCCTGAAATTACTGAGAAGCGCGGCGAAGATGGAATCGAAGAAGGCTGCCTATCTGTACCAGGCGCTCGAGCTCTAGTACCTCGCGCTGCAGAAGTAACGGTTAAAGCACTAGACCGTGACGGCAACGAATTCACATTCGACGCTGACGACCTTCTGGCTATCTGTGTTCAGCACGAACTTGACCACCTAGAAGGCAAGTTGTTTGTTGATTACCTATCGCCACTAAAGCGTAAACGTATCCAAGATAAGCTAGCGAAGATTAAACGTTTCAACGAGAAACAAGGTTAATAACCGCTGCTATTACTAAATTAGAAGGAAGCCTACCTTGAGTCAGTCTTTAAGAATTGTCTTTGCAGGTACTCCGGATTTCGCCGCCCGTCACTTGGCGGCGTTGTTGTCTTCGGAGCATGAAGTTGTTGCTGTTTACACACAGCCAGATCGCCCAGCAGGCCGCGGTAAAAAACTCACTGCGAGCCCAGTAAAAAACATCGCACTTGAAAACAATATTCCGGTTTACCAACCAGAAAACTTCAAGTCAGATGAGGCTAAGCAAGAGCTAGCTGAATTGAACGCTGACATCATGGTTGTTGTCGCTTACGGCTTATTGCTTCCGCAAGTTGTATTAGATACACCTCGCTTAGGTTGTATCAACGTACATGGCTCTATCCTACCGCGCTGGCGTGGTGCTGCTCCGATTCAACGCTCTATTTGGGCAGGTGATAAAGAGACAGGCGTGACGATCATGCAGATGGATATCGGCCTAGATACTGGCGACATGCTAAGTATCGCGACGCTGCCTATCGAAGCGACAGATACTAGCGCATCAATGTACGAGAAATTAGCGGGCCTTGGCCCTGATGCGCTTGTTGAATGTCTAGCGGACATCGCTTCTGGCAAAGCAGTTGCAGAAAAGCAAGACGATGAGCTTGCGAACTACGCGAAGAAGCTAAGCAAAGAAGAATCGCGTATCAACTGGAGTGATGAAGCTGCGCATATTGAGCGCTGCGTTCGTGCCTTCAACCCATGGCCAATGAGTCACTTTGAAGCTGCTGAGAACAGCATTAAAGTATGGCAAAGCCGTGTGGCAGAGCAAACTTCTGATAAGCCTGCAGGTACCATTCTGCAAGCGGATAAAACTGGTATCTATGTTGCGACAGGGCAAGGCGTACTTGTTCTTGAACAACTGCAAGTTCCAGGTAAAAAAGCCATGTCAGTTCAGGATATCTTGAACTCACGTGCAAGCTGGTTTGAAGTTGGTACACAACTTTCTTAATCCGCTTTTAAAGCTGCTAATTACGCAGCTTAGAAAACCTTTACGAGGGCAGAGATGCCCTCATGTATTCAAATAAATATTCGGTACCCCTCATGAATGTTCGCGCTGCTGCTGCAAATGTCCTATTCCAAGTTGTCGATAAAGGCCACTCTCTGTCACACGCTCTCCCTGCGGCTCAAAAAACGATCCGTCCACGAGACCATGCTCTACTGCAAGAGATTTGCTACGGCGCACTTCGTTACCTGCCTCGTTTAGAGTCAATCGCTAACGAACTGATGGAAAACCCGCTTAAAGGTAAAAAGCGTGTATTCCACCACCTAATCTTGGTGGGCATTTACCAACTAAGCTTCATGCGTATCCCTTCGCATGCCGCGGTTGCTGAAACGGTTGAGGGCACTAAAACACTGCGTGGTCCAAGCCTGAGTGGTTTGATCAACGCTGTGCTACGTAGCTACCTACGTGACCAAGAAGAACTGGACGAGAAAGCCGTTAGTCACAATGCAGGCAAATACGGCCACCCAAGCTGGATTCTAAAAATGCTTCAAGAGAGCTACCCAGATCAATGGGAGCAACTGGTTGAAGCAAACAACAGTAAGGCACCAATGTGGCTGCGCGTTAACCGCCAACACCACACTCGTGACGAGTATGTTGAACTGCTTAAAAACGAAAACATTGAATACACATTGCACCCTGAAGCTGCTGATGCCATAAAATTAGCTGCACCTTGTGATGTTACTTTGCTTCCTGGCTTCGACAGAGGTTGGGTATCAGTGCAAGACGCTGCCGCTCAGCTTTCGGTTGATTACCTAACACCAAAAGATGGTGAGCTGATCTTAGATTGTTGTGCTGCACCAGGTGGTAAAACGGCACACATTCTTGAGCACACTCAAGATACTGAAGTGGTTGCGATTGACTGCGACATCAAACGTCTAGACCGCGTTTACGATAACCTTGAGCGCCTGCAACTGCGTGCCGACGTAATTTGTGGTGATGCTCGCTACCCTGAAGAGTGGTGGATGGGTGATAAGTTCGACCGTATTCTGCTTGATGCACCTTGTTCAGCGACTGGCGTCATTCGCCGTCACCCTGACATCAAGTGGCTACGTCGTGCGTCTGACATTGATGCGCTGGCTGAACTGCAAAGCGAGATTATGGATGCAATGTGGCGTCAGCTGAAAGAAGGCGGCACCATGGTTTATGCGACTTGTTCTATCACGCCGCAAGAAAACGTGCTGCAAGTGAAAGCATTCCTAGCACGCACTGAGAACGCTACGTTGGTTGGGTCTGATATCGAAAATCCGGGTCGTCAAATACTACCTGGAGAAGAAGATATGGATGGCTTCTACTACGCAGTTCTAGTAAAACAGGCATAATAACTAACAGCGGCTAAGAATTTATTTCTTAGCCGCTGTTTCTTTCTAGTGCATTATCAAAATAAAGTTAGATAACTAGAATTACCACGGTAAAGAAAAGAGAAAGGCTATGAAGATCATTATCCTGGGTGCTGGACAAGTTGGCGGTACCCTTGCTGAAAACCTAGTTGGTGAAAACAACGACATCACCATTGTCGACCGTAATGCTGACCGACTTCGTGAACTTCAGGATAAGTACGACCTTAGGGTTGTAAACGGTTATGCCAGCCACCCAAACACACTACGTGAAGCGGGTGCGCAAGATGCCGACATGTTGGTTGCCGTAACCAACATGGATGAAACCAACATGGCTGCGTGTCAGGTTGCTTTCTCTCTTTTCAATACGCCGAACCGAATTGCTCGTATTCGCTCTCCTCAATACCTAGAAGAGAAAGAAGCGTTATTCAAATCAGGTGCCATCCCAGTCGATCACCTGATCGCACCCGAAGAGCTAGTGACCAGCTACATCGAGCGCCTGATTCAATACCCAGGCGCACTGCAGGTTGTGAGCTTTGCTGAACAGAAGGTTAGCCTAGTAGCAGTAAAAGCCTACTACGGTGGTCCACTGGTTGGTAACGCATTGTCTGCTTTGCGTGAGCACATGCCGCACATTGATACCCGTGTTGCCGCTATTTTCCGTCAAGGTCGCCCTATTCGTCCACAAGGCACCACCATCATTGAAGCCGATGATGAAGTGTTCTTCGTCGCAGCGAGTAACCACATCCGCTCAGTAATGAGTGAGCTACAGCGCCTAGAGAAACCGTACCGCCGCATCATGATTGTCGGTGGTGGTAACATTGGTGCAAGCTTGGCAAAACGCCTTGAGCAGAGCTACAGTATCAAGCTTATCGAGCGCAGCTACACTCGCGCCGAGAAGCTGTCTGAAGAATTAGAAAACACCATCGTATTCTGTGGTGATGCCGCCGATCAAGAGCTGCTGACCGAGGAGAACATCGATCAAGTGGACGTGTTCATCGCCCTAACCAATGAAGATGAAACCAACATCATGTCAGCCATGCTGGCGAAGCGAATGGGTGCCAAGAAGGTAATGGTACTGATTCAGCGTGGTGCTTACGTAGACCTTGTTCAGGGTGGTGTGATTGATATTGCTATCTCGCCACAGCAAGCGACCATTTCTGCGCTGCTTACTCACGTTCGTCGTGCTGATATCGTAAACGTATCCTCTCTACGTCGCGGCGCTGCAGAGGCGATCGAAGCGATTGCTCACGGTGACGAAACCACCTCTAAAGTGGTTGGCCGAGCGATTGGCGACATCAAGTTACCACCGGGCACCACTATTGGTGCGATTGTTCGCGGAGAAGAAGTACTTATCGCGCACGATAGAACCGTAATCGAACAGGATGACCACGTAGTGATGTTCCTAGTGGACAAGAAATACGTACCGGATGTTGAGTCTCTATTCCAACCGAGCCCGTTCTTCTTATAGCCTTGTTCTCGTGAGCTTCTTCTCGCAACTTTCTTTTGTGAGAACGGCGCTCCGGCACAAAGCTGTAATCAATTAAAGCTATGGTCTATTAAGCTATGGTCAACTTTCGTCCGATATTATTAGTGATAGGGTTAGTGTTATCAAAACTCGCCCTTTTCATGTACATCCCTACATTGGTTGCCTTTTTCACAGGCACCGGTGGCTTCCTCGAGTTTGGTCAGTCGGTAGTGATCACGCACATTGTGGCGTTCATCTGCTTGAGCTTAGGCCGTTCAGCTAAGTTCCGACTTGGGGTACGGGACATGTTCCTGATCACCTCTCTGGTATGGACGATAGCCAGTGCCTTTGCTGCACTGCCGTTTGTCTTCATCAACCACATCAGCTTCATTGACGCCTATTTTGAAACCATGTCTGGTATCACCACGACAGGCTCAACCGTATTAAGCGGCTTAGACAGCATGGCTCCAAGTATTCTGTTGTGGCGTTCTATACTGCAATGGTTAGGTGGCATCGGCTTCATCGTTATGGCGGTAGCGGTTCTGCCAATGCTCAACGTCGGTGGTATGCGCCTGTTCCAAACCGAATCATCCGATTGGTCAGATAAAAGCAGCCCACGAGCGAAAACGGTCGCCAAGAACATCGTGGCGGTTTATCTGGTTCTGACTGGGTTGTGCATCATTAGCTACCTGTTTGCAGGCATGGGTATCTTTGACGCAATCAATCATGCCTTCACAACACTGTCTACGGGTGGTTACTCAACATCAGATGGCTCAATGAACCACTTCTCTAACAGTGCTCACTGGGTAGGAACCCTGTTCATGTTCCTTGGTGGTCTGCCGTTCCTACTGTTTGTTAGCGCACTGCGTGGTAGAAAACTCTCTATCCTCTACAAAGACGCGCAAGTGAGAGGTTTCACCTATCTATTCTTGGTCACCAGTGCCGTGATATCGACATGGTTGGTGGTTAGAGATGGCTACACAGTCATGGATGCGATGCGTGTTTCGATGTTCAACATTGTGTCAGTCGTAACCACAACCGGTTTTGGCTTAGAAGATTTCACCGCGTGGGGCGCTTTGCCTACCACGCTGTTTGCCTTTTTAATGATGGCGGGCGCGTGCTCAGGTTCAACCTCTGGTGGTATCAAGATCTTCCGCTTCCAGATCGCGATGACCATGCTTCATAAGCAGATGATGAAACTGATTCACCCGTCGGGCGTGTTTGTTCAACGCTACAATCAGCGACCGGTGAATGACGATATTGTGCGTTCACTAGTCGCATTTGGTTTGATGTTCTTTATTACGATTATCTTAATTGCAGGTGGCTTGAGCGCGATGGGGCTTGATCCCGTGACCAGTATATCTGGCGCTATCACAGCCGTTGCCAACGTTGGTCCTGGTATGGGCAGCGTTATCGGTCCAACCGGGAACTTTGCTCCACTGCCCGACGCCGCTAAATGGTTGCTAAGCTTAGGAATGCTGATGGGGCGACTCGAGATATTGACGCTCATTGTTCTATTTTTCCCAGCCTTTTGGCGACGTTAACCAAGCACAAAATCAAGGAAACACAGATGAAATCATACGTACTTCTCGCTAGCGCATTGCTCGCAAACTCAGTATTCGTAAGTTCTGCCTTTGCTGATCAAATGGTCACCTTGCCTGATGGCAAGCAAGTGTTACTCAAAGATGATTTTACTTGGCAATACGTGGCACCAAAGCAAACGGAAGCAGCAACGACAACATCAGAGACTGCAGTGCCTGTCGTAGCCGTACCTGTCGCAACGAACACGCGTGGCACTACGATTGTGGTTAATAGTAAAAAGCCAAGCTTACAGCTGTCTCAGTCAGGAGTGGATGTTGTACTGGGTGCAAGTCGCTATGAAGATGGTGAGCTTATCATTCCGACAGCCATCACTAACCAAGGCACTCAAGCGGTCATTTTGGTATCACTTAACATCAGCGTATTTACTGCAGAAGGTGAGTTGTTGGCAGAAGAAGAAGTTGCTGTGTGGAAATCAATCAAACGAATGGCCGACACATACCTACGACCAAAGACGGGTGAAGAAGGCAAGCTCATCAAGCTCGACCTAGAACAACACCCTGAATATCAGATTAAAGCTGAGATTACTGAGGTACTGGCTCGCTAAACCGGAGTCACGTACAAATAAATAGCGAAGAAATGGCAAGCGCAGCCCGCCAACACAAACAAATGCCAGATGGCATGATTGTAAGGGATGCGTTTTGCCACATAGAAAATCACACCCAACGAGTAAATCACGCCACCGAGTGCTAGTAGCACCAAACCACCCATCTCGATATTCATCGCCAGTTGATAAACCACAATCAGCGATAACCAACCCATCGCCAAGTAAGTCACCAATGACAAACGCTTAAATCGGTAGACGAAGGCAATCTTCATAATGATTCCGACTAGCGCGATACCCCAAATCACTGCCATCAAACCCATCGCCAATGGTGTTCTTAAACTCACCAATAAAAATGGCGTGTAACTGCCCGCGATCAATAAGTAGATCGCACAGTGATCGAGAGTTTTCAGTAATCGCTTGGTCTTTTCTGTGGTGATCGAGTGATAAAGCGTGGAAGCGAGAAAGAGTAGGATAATACTGCTGCCATATACCGCCATACTCGCAATAGTCAGTATGTCGGCTTGATGGTCAAACGCACGAATCAGCAGCAGGATTAAACCAACCACGCCAAGCACAACACCCAAGCCATGGGTTATCGCATTGGCGCGTTCTTCGATGTCACTGTATTCGCTCGCCGATGATGCAGACATGATTATCCTACTAGAGTAAATGTTCGATTTGCCTAGTATTGCACATTAAGCTTACACGTGTAAGCTTAAATTTTTATGACATCTTTTATGACATTAATAACGCCTAAACGGTGTGATGAAGCTAAGGTCTCTAAAGCTACAGAACCAAAGAGCTAACTAAGATGCGTTGTCTAGATACTCAAGTACCATCTTGCCCGCATCTTGTGGTGACGTATCCAATGGCACACTCAATTGACGCTGCAGTTGGCCAATGCCTAACAAGCTCGCCAACATGCCTTTTGCACCATCGCGATTACGGTCTATCTCAAACCACAACTTAAGCTCGGTTTCATCACGATGAGCAACCACTTCCAGTTCACGCCAGCGGCCATGATATGGACCAGTGGTAGGGACAAACTCAAACTCTTGAACAAATGGCAGTTCAAAGCCCTCTACTGCTTCGCACTCAACTTGGCGAATGCGTAAACCTTGAGCTTCAAGCTCGTTAAAAATACCATCGAGGAGTGCGTCAGGGCGCACCGTTAAGATGTCTTTATCCGATGGATCAATCGCCATCGCAATATCGAGCCCGGTTTCTAGCCACACCTTTGAATCACCAATCGTGACAGGTGTGTTCAGCGGGACATCAAACTCACATTCAAAATCACGGGTTTCACCCGGCTGAATAACAAAGGCATACGGCAGGCTCCATTTGGCCAACGAGTATGTCTGGTGCATTCGACGTGTTTGACCGCCCTCTTGCCTTTGCGAATTCATAGTAATTTCTTTGACGTAACGACAGCACAAGTTGAGATCGATATTGTCGATCTCTTGTGGCTGAGCGCCACCATAGACATGCACAATAATGCTCGCCTTCTTGCCTGGATAAAGCACTTCCTGTTGCAATACAGAATCCACCTTGGCAGATCCAATTCCAAAACTTGCTAACGTTTTCTTTAAGAACGACATATGCACCTCCTTTAAAGCATCATCTTAAGCCTGAAAGAGGTTCAAACTCAAATATACTGCTCACACTATTTTAGCTCTAATATCGTCTATTTATCACTCAGGCGTCGATCGATAACTTAGATAGTGATAATCTAAGCCTTGATATGCATGCATATCATTATCCTGATTTATTCTTCGGATTGGCGAAAGCCAGACGAGTGACGCTTCAAGCAATTGAGGTGGAGCTCATGGTAAATCAGGCCATTAGATTGGCAATGGATATGCCTGACCGTTAGGTAAATTAATGCGCCCAACAGCTGTCAGGTTCTCGCACACCAACCGTAGTGCGATGCGTCGTCGTAGTGGCTTTGTTGCTGCTCCAACGGCTAAGAAATTGGCTCCGACAATGACTCTAGTTGAGAAGACTGCTTTATTAGCACCGACTACAACAAAAGTGATTAAAGCCGCTTAACAAAAAGCGCAGTTTTTACTGCGCTTTTTTCTTGCCCGCTCCCATCTTGAAATGTGTTTACACATTGGTATTCCCTACCCGATTTGATACCTTAGCCACAAATCATTATAAAATTTGTGGAGAAATAAAGTATGAAGTGTCACCGCATTGAAGAACTGCTTGAACTGATGGAGCCTGAGTGGCAGAAAGATCAAGAGCTTAACCTATTAGAGTTCATCATTAAGCTATCAAAAGAAGCGGGCTACCAAGGCAAGCTTGAAGAACTGACTGACGATGTTCTTATCTACCACCTAAAAATGCGCAACAGCGAAAAAGATGAAATGATCCCGGGCCTGAAAAAAGACCAAGAAGATGATTTCAAAACCGCAATTCTAAAAGCACGTGGCCTTCTTTAGTCGCCCGTTTGTTTAGAACTCAATTGCCGCATAGATAAAATACTCAATTTTAAAAAGCGACCACCAGGTCGCTTTTTTGTTTCTGTTCGCTATTTTTTCGTCACAACTGTTATGACTTTTGTTGTTAAAGGTTGATAGCGTTAAAGAAATGAGAACAAGATTGTCGCTATAATCGCCATCCATAAGAATCTTCTAAAATAATAAGAGTGAGTGCGATAACAACAAATGCACCAAGCTCAATTTCAACGGGTTCTCTAAACCATACTTTCAAGTAATGTCGTCATGCCCGACTTAACCGGGCAAACAAGCCACAAAAAGGATAGTCCATGAGTCAGGATAAAATCGATATCAAAGATGTGACTCCTAAAACCTTTAACCCGAAAACACATAAAGGTAATGGAGATCGATTTAACCCAAGTAACCGAATCTATGTTCGAGAAAGCAAAGGTAAATTCCAACAACTGCGTCGCTATGGCGGTTGGTTCTTACTTTTACTTTTTGCGCTTATCCCATGGATTCCCTTTGGTGAACGTCAAGCGATCTTGCTCGATATCGGCAGCCAACAGTTCAACTTCTTTGGCACCACCTTATACCCGCAAGATCTGACCCTACTCGCGATCCTATTTATGATTGCCGCGTTTGGCCTGTTTTTCATAACCACCTTCTTAGGCCGCGTCTGGTGTGGCTATTTATGCCCGCAAACCGTCTGGACCTTCATGTATATCTGGTTCGAAGAGAAGCTAGAAGGCGCTGCCAATAAGCGAAGAAAACAAGACTCGGGCAAACTGACGAGCAATTTAATCCTCAGAAAAACCCTCAAACACATTGCGTGGTGGGCGATTGCCATTGCGACGGGCTTAACCTTTGTTGGTTACTTCATCCCAATCAAAGAGTTAGTGGTTGGCTTCTTTACCTTTAACTCGTCTTTCTGGCCGGTGTTTTGGGTACTGTTCTTTGCTGGATGTACTTATGCCAATGCGGGTTGGATGCGTTCAATTGTTTGTCTGCACATGTGTCCTTACGCGCGTTTCCAGTCGGCAATGTTCGATAAAGACACCTTCATCGTTGGTTACAACACAGAACGTGGTGAAAGCCGTGGCCCTCGCTCTCGTAAAGCCGATCCAAAAGAGCTTGGTCTAGGCGACTGTATTGACTGTAATCTGTGTGTACAAGTGTGCCCTACGGGTATCGATATCCGTGACGGCCTGCAATACGAGTGTATTAACTGCGGCGCGTGTATTGATGCCTGTGACAACACGATGGAGCGTATGGGCTATGAGAAAGGCCTGATCAATTACACCACCGAGCACAGACTTGAAGGTCACTCGACCAAGGTAATGCGTCCCAAGCTGTTGGGCTATGGCGCTATCTTGATCGTGATGCTGGGCTTGTTCTTCGCCCAAATCGCGAGCGTTGATCCTGCCGGCCTAAGTGTTCTGCGTGACCGAAACCAACTGTTTAGAGTCAATAACCAAGGGTTGGTTGAAAACACCTACACCTTGAAAGTGATCAACAAGACTCAACAAGAGCAAGAGTACAAACTCGATGTTAGCGGACTGCCCGATTCTATCTGGTATGGTAAACAGACGATTACTGTCAATCCAGGCGAGGTTTTGAACCTACCTATCAGTTTGGGCGCCGACCCAGAAAAACTGAGCTCACCAGTTTCGACAATTCAGTTTATACTCTCGGATAATGAAGAGTTTACGATGGAAGTCGAAAGCCGCTTTATCAAGAAGCTCTGATACCCGCACCTTAGTGCTTGGTATAACAACCCAATAAATGGAAAAAGGCTCAGTAATGAGCCTTTTTTATTCTATGACGATGCAAGCCTTTAACTTTGATAACCTGACTCCTGACTTCATGTGGTACGCACTGGAGAGCATCGGAGTTCGCGCTGAATCCGGGCTTCTCGCTCTCAACAGTTACGAAAACCGTGTCTATCAGTTCACCGATGAAGACCGTAAGCGCTACGTCGTTAAGTTTTACCGTCCACAACGCTGGAACAAGGCACAGATCCAAGAAGAGCATGACTTCGCACTCGAGCTTATCGAACAAGAGATGCCGGTTGCGCCTCCAATGCGAATCAACGGTGCAACCTTACATGAATACCAAGGCTACCTATTTGCACTATTTGAAAGTGTTGGCGGCAGACAGTATGAAGTTGACAATCTAGATCAATTGGAAGGCGTAGGACGCTTTCTTGGTCGTATTCATAAAGCCAGCGCGGGAAGAACATTCCAGCATCGCCCGACCATCAGCTTAGATGAATACCTTTATCAGCCACGTAAGATTCTAGAGAACTCTCAGTTTATCCCGACGCACCTAGAAAATGCCTTCTTCAATGACGTTGACCTTCTGATCAAAGAGCTAGAGAGCCAGTGGCCGAGCAGCATTGAGAATATCCGCCTGCACGGTGACTGCCACCCTGGCAATATTTTGTGGCGCGATGGGCCAATGTTCGTCGATCTTGATGACGCACGTAACGGCCCTGCGATACAAGATCTGTGGATGCTGCTCAATGGCGAGCGCCAAGATAAGCTGATGCAACTGGATATTTTGCTAGAGAGTTACCAAGAGTTTTGCGATTTTAATACCGCACAACTGAAACTAATCGAACCACTACGCGGTCTACGTATGGTGCATTACATGGCATGGTTGGCGAAACGATGGCACGATCCTGCGTTTCCTCTGGCCTTCCCGTGGTTTAATGATCCGAAATATTGGGAGCAACAAGTACTTGCTTGTAAAGAGCAAATTGCTACCCTGCAAGAGCCACCACTTTCGTTAATGCCTCAGTGGTAACAGCAATCACAACATACAACTAGATAAAAATTCAAACATAATGGAGATTGGATAAATGAAAAAGCTATTCGCATTTTTCTCATTGATCATGTTGAGCCTTACCGCTCACGCTGCGAAATTTAACGAAGGTGAACACTACAAAGTTCTCGACCTAGAAGCATCAAAAAAACCAATGGTGACAGAGTTCTTCTCTTTTTACTGCCCACACTGTAATAGCTTTGAGCCAATCATCCAGCAGCTAAAACAACAGCTACCTAAAGACGCTAAGCTACAGAAGAACCATGTTTCATTCATGGGTGGCAACATGGGTCTGCCAATGAGCAAAGCTTACGCGACAATGATTGCACTGAAAGTTGAAGATAAAATGGTGCCAGTGATGTTTAACCGCATCCACACAATGAACAAGCCACCACGTGATGAAGAAGAACTGCGTCAAATCTTCCTAGACGAAGGCGTTGATGCGAAGAAATTCGATGCTGCGTATAATGGCTTTGCTGTAGATTCTATGGTTCGTCGCTTCGACAAAGCATTCAAAGACAGCGGCCTTTCAGGTGTACCCGCTGTTGTGGTTAACAACCGCTACCTAGTAGAAGCTCAAGGTATCAACTCTCTTGATGAGTACTTCGAGCTCGTGAACTTCTTATTAAAGAAGTAAGCCATTGATGAAAGGAAGCTTCGGCTTCCTTTTTTTTTGCTAGTTCAAAAATCATTATTGATAAATAATTAACCTGGAAGTTTAAAGCTTTACTGCTATTAATAACCCGTCCTAAGAACCGGTGGGCAAGGAGCCCTTGAATGAAAATAAAAATAACTCTCTTGGCATTGAGCGTTGCGGCTTCTCCCGCTTTTGCCAAGCTTGCAGACCAACAAGGTTTCAGTGGTGAAATCTCTCTCAATACCGGGGTTACCTCTTCCACCTCGAACTTTAATACCGATGCTGATAGCAATCTTTCATCCACAGATCAGAAGGCTTCTTCGGAAAGCTCTTTTCTGGTTGCTCCTTTAGGTAGTGTTGCTTATACCTTTGGTGAAAAGCTAAACCATCAGGTATACACAGGTACCGCGCGAGATGATGTAGCAACAGGTACTGTAGTTCTCGAAGTCGGTTACAAATACCAACTTGAGTCAGGCATGGTGATCGACGCTTCACTGCTGCCAACCATTATGTCTGGTGAAACTTGGGCTGATCCATACAACACCACATCAGCTCGCACCAAGACCGATGAAACTGGCAATGCGTTTCGTTTGAAGCTAAGCAACATTGCGGGCTCAGCTTTCTCGCTAGACATGGCCTATGCGACCAAAGATGTCGACAAGGATGATATTCAAGATCAAGAGCTCAAACGAGATGCCAATACTCTCTACTTGAAAGGTCAATATCGCCTGCCACTCAGTCGTACCATGATGCTTATTCCATCCGTCATCTATCAAACACGTGATGCTGATGGTAAAGCTGAATCTTACGACCAATTCGGTGGTGAGGTAAGCTTGTTTGGTGGCATGGGGCGTCACCAGTACGCACTAACAGCGGGTTACAACCAACGCTCTTACGATGCGAGCAACCCGATCTACGACAAGAAACGCAGCGACGACAATATCAACCTATTCGCCGCCTATGAGTATGATCAATTCATGGATTGGGAAAACTGGTCGTTTATTTCACTGGCAGGCTACGGCACCAGCGACTCGAACATTACCTTCTACGACGAGTCTCAATATATCGTTTCAGTTGGCTTGAACTACAAGTTCTAACCTTAGCGAGTATGAACTGCAATCCAACGAAAGCCTGCATCTAAGCAGGCTTTTTCTGCTTGCTAGACAGCTTGAGCCGTGAGTTGTTTCAGCAAGCGATCCATCGCGCGATAGCCTAGCGCTTCTGATAGATGTTTCTTTTCGATCTGCTCGTTACCGTCAAGGTCGGCAATGGTTCGTGCCACCTTAATAATTCGATGATAAGCACGAATCGATAAACCCAAGCGATGTAGTGCTGTCTCAAGAAACTCTGCATCTTCGCGTCGCAGTGGGCAATACTTCTCAATTTCTCGGCTACCTAACAGTGCATTCGATTTATGGTTGCGAGATAGCATTAACTCTCGCGCCTGCCTAACCCTTTGCTTAACTACTTGAGTGGTTTCACCGCGATCACCGCCTTCGGCCAACATTCCTTTTGGCAACAGAGGTATCTCCAATGACATATCGAACCTATCCAGCAAGGGCCCAGATAAGCGATTGAGGTAACGCAGGATGATCTGTGGGTTGGCGCGCGCCTGGTTACCTTCGTAATAACCCGTTGGACTTGGGTTAAGTGCACCGACCAATTGAAAACGCGCAGGAAAACGAGTCTTGCCCGCAGCACGGGAGATAATGATCTCGCCCGACTCTAGTGGCTCTCGTAATGAATCAAGCACCTTGCGCTCAAACTCCGGCATCTCATCTAAGAACAATAAGCCGTTATGCGCTAAAGAGATCTCTCCGGGGCGAGGCACCGAACCACCACCCACTAATGCCGCCATTGAACTGGAATGGTGAGGAGAGCGAAAAGGTCGTTGCTTCCAGTTGTATTGATTGATTTCTTGTTGCGTTAACGAGGCCACCGACGCGGTTTCCATCGCTTCGTCATCACTCATTTCAGGTAATAGGTCACGCAGTCGAGAAGCGAGCATAGTTTTTCCGGTTCCGGGTGGGCCAAGAAACAATAAGTTATGATTCCCAGCAGCGGCTATCTCTAGAGCTCGCTTTCCTTGTTGTTGGCCGATAATATCTTGTAGGTCGCGAAGCACTGAAACATCAGCCTGATGATGTTCCGTTCTATATAGCCCAAGCTGAGCCTGTCCACACATGTCAGCACAAACCTCCAACAAGGTTTGTGCAGATTTATGCGCTCCCTTGCCCACCAGCGCAGCCTGATCACCGTTATGATGTGGGACAACTAAGCATCGCTCTACACTGTCGGCGGCTAACGTCGCAGGCAAAACGCCCTTTACCGAGCGAAGTTCTCCTGACAATGCCAACTCACCGATAAATTCATGTTGATCTATTTTTGATGTCGGAAGCTGATCTGACGCCACCAAAATCCCAAGCGCGATGGGCAGGTCAAAACGGCCACCTTCTTTGGGCAAATCGGCTGGGGCGAGATTGACCGTGATTCTTTTCGATGGAAACTCAAAGCGAGAATTGATGATCGCGCTTCTCACTCGGTCTTTAGATTCCTTGACCGTTGTTTCAGGTAGACCCACCAGCGTGAAGCCAGGCATTCCGTTGCTTATATGCACCTCAACGGTCACTTCTGGCGCCTCTACACCCACACTAGCTCGGCTATGAATTATCGCGAGTCCCATAACTTTCCTTTGTCTTTGATTTAAAAGTATTCGCTCTGGATATTCGTTGCTCACCAAAGCGATAAGGTTGTTATATAGCTTGGTGGAATGGTATTTTAATGTGAAAAAAGAATGACATTTCCCTTGTCATGCGGCAGATTTGTGTGATAACACTAGAGATGTAGACATTTACTGAAGACAATAAACGAGAAAACTCGAATATTATGATTTTTAACGCTCGCATTTACGCACTGATTAACCTGATTATCGTAGTCATTATTAAGACTGCGCGGGGGCGAGTGGGAAGAAAGTAACCACGAATTAGAAAAAACCCCCGCACTGACAAGTCCGGGGGTTTTTTCTAATTTAAACATTCGATTTTTATATTTTTGAGCATTTTCGGCTTTGCCGATTTACAGGAAGAATGGGAGCACAAGATGTGCAGAGACAAAGGAAACAGTTACCAAAATAAAGGTAATACGGGAGAATTCCGATGAAAGGCGCAGAACTAGTCGTATCCGCACTCAAGCAACAAGGAATTGAGACCGTATTTGGTTACCCCGGTGGTGCCATCATGCCAATCTACGATGCACTCTATGACGGCGGGGTTGAACATATCCTATGTCGCCATGAGCAAGGCGCCGCTATGGCCGCGATCGGCATGGCTAGAGCAACACAAGATGTCGCTGTTT
Source organism: Vibrio sp. 10N.261.51.C6 (assembly GCF_041471785.1). NCBI lineage: Bacteria > Pseudomonadati > Pseudomonadota > Gammaproteobacteria > Vibrionales > Vibrionaceae > Vibrio > Vibrio sp. 10N.261.51.C6. Next base: position 24,570 of record NZ_JBFRPB010000053.1, read on the forward strand.
GTATGGCAACCTCGGGACCAGGTGCAACCAACCTAGTCACTGGCCTTGCTGATGCCTTTATGGATTCAATCCCATTGGTTGCTATCACAGGTCAGGTTGCAAGTTCCCACATTGGTACCGATGCATTTCAAGAAATGGATGTGATTGGTATGTCTCTGTCATGTACTAAACACAGCTACCTAGTAACTGATATTGAAGAGCTAGCTCCAACCCTCGCTGAAGCGTTTGTGGTAGCAAAGTCTGGCCGCCCTGGCCCGGTTATCGTCGATATCGCTAAAGACGTTCAACTAGCAGAAGCACCTGTTAACGCTCTTCCTGAATTTACTCCACCCGCAATTCCTGTTGCGACAACTGATGCCATTGAACAGGCACAGTACTTTTTGTCTCAAGCGACCCGTCCTGTTTTATACGTAGGTGGTGGTGTTCAACTTGCTAAAGCAACCGATGCGGTTCGTGAGTTTTTACGCCTAAACCCAATGCCAGCAGTAAGCACACTGAAAGGCTTGGGCACTATCGAACGTGACGACCCACACTACCTTGGCATGCTGGGTATGCACGGCACTAAAGCCGCTAACCTTGTGGTTCAAGAGAGTGACCTGTTGATTGTTGTCGGTGCTCGTTTTGATGACCGAGTAACTGGCAAACTCGATACCTTTGCGCCGCATGCTAAGGTTATCCATATCGATATCGATGCCGCTGAGTTCAGCAAACTGCGTCTTGCCAATGCGCCAATTCGCGGTGACATCAACAAGATCATGCCTCAACTAGAGCTAAGCCAAGACATCTCCTCTTGGGTTCATCACTCTGAAGGTCTTCGTAGCTCATTCAAATGGCGTTACGACCACCCTGGTGATCTGATTTTTGCTCCACTGCTGTTGAAGCAACTGTCAGACATGATGCCAGCAAGCTCTATCGTATCGACTGATGTGGGCCAACACCAAATGTGGGCAGCTCAGCACATTCAGCCTCGCGATCCACAGAACTTCATTACCTCTGCCGGTTTAGGCACCATGGGCTTTGGCTTGCCAGCTGCAATGGGTGCATCGGTTGGGCGTCCTGACGACCAATCTATACTTATCTCTGGTGACGGCTCGTTCATGATGAACATTCAAGAGCTTGGCACATTGAAGCGTCGTCAGATCCCAGTGAAGATGGTACTGCTTAATAACTCTCGTTTGGGCATGGTTCGCCAATGGCAATCGCTGTTCTTTGATGGCCGCCATAGTGAAACTATCCTAGATGACAACCCAGACTTCGTAATGCTAGCGAAAGCGTTCGATATCCCGGGTAAAACCATCACGCGTAAAGAAGAAGTAGAGCCAGCACTAAAAGAGATGCTAGAGAGCAAAACCGCCTACCTACTTCATGTTCTTATCGATGAAGAAGAGAACGTATGGCCACTAGTACCGCCAGGTGCTTCAAACAGTGAGATGTTGGAGAACACATAACATGAAAAGATACCTATTAGACATCAAAGCCGATGATAAGCCTGTACTACTAGAGCGTGTTCTTCGTGTTATCCGCCACCGTGGCTTTATTGTTAAGCAAGTAGCGGGCACTCAAAACCACGAAAGCAAAGTGGCGAGTGTTGAGATCATTGTAGACAGTGACCGTCCGATCTCTTTCTTAGTCAATCAAATCGAAAAGCTGTGGGATGTGCGTACCGTTGACGTTATCTCTATCAGTCGTAATGAATTGCCAAACAACAACTTACAACAAAAGATAAACGCATAAGGAACCACAAACATGACAGCTAAAACGGCAGACTATATTTGGTTTAACGGTGAGATGGTTCCTTGGGCAGAGGCGAACGTTCACGTCCTGACTCACGCAATGCACTACGGTACTTCTGTGTTTGAAGGTGTTCGTTGTTACAACACACCAAAAGGGCCGGTTATCTTCCGTCACCCTGAACATGCTAAGCGCCTAAAAGACTCAGCAAAAATCTATCGCTTCCCTATTCCTTACACTGAGGAAGAAATTATGGAAGCGACTCGCGAAACGCTACGCCAAAATAAGCTAGAGTCAGCGTACATCCGCCCTCTAGGTTTCGTAGGTAACGTTGGTTTGGGTGTCTGCCCGCCAGAAAATACTGAGATGGAACTGATCATCGCTGCTTTCCCTTGGGGGTCTTACCTAGGCGAAGAAGCACTAGAAAACGGCGTTGATGCAATGATTTCTAGCTGGAACCGTGCCGCTCCAAACACGATCCCAACCGCAGCAAAAGCCGGTGGTAACTACCTATCTTCACTATTAGTTGGTGGCGAAGCTCGCCGTCATGGTTACGATGAAGGCATCGCACTGAGTGTTGATGGTTACCTTTCTGAAGGGGCTGGTGAGAACATCTTTGTGGTACGTAACGGCCTGCTATCCACACCACCAGCGACCAGTGCGATTCTGCCGGGTATCACGCGTGATTCGATCATGACACTAGCAAAAGACATGGGTTATGAGATCCGTGAAGAGAACATTGCTCGTGAAGCGCTATACCTTGCCGATGAAGTATTCATGACAGGCACAGCGGCGGAAATCGTTCCGGTTCGCAGCGTAGACAAAATTACAGTAGGTGAAGGCAAACGCGGTCCTATCACTGAAAAAGTTCAAGCGGCTTACTTTGGTCTATTCAATGGAACCACTGAAGATAAGTGGGGCTGGTTAGACTACGTTTACCCAGCAGACCAAACTTCAGAAAACCAAACGCAAACAACTAAGTAAGCAACAGCCAAATATTTTATAAGGATTTAAGCAATGCCAATCTATCGTTCAGCAACGACTACCCACGGACGCAACATGGCTGGTGCGCGCGCTTTATGGCGTGCAACTGGCGTTAAAGATGATGACTTCGGTAAGCCAATCATCGCAGTTGTAAACTCTTTCACTCAATTCGTACCAGGCCACGTTCACCTTAAAGATATGGGTCAATTGGTAGCAGGTGAAATCGAGAAAGCGGGCGGTATCGCTAAAGAATTCAACACCATCGCAGTTGATGATGGTATCGCAATGGGTCACGGTGGCATGCTGTACTCACTGCCATCACGTGAGCTTATCGCAGACTCAGTAGAGTACATGGTGAATGCTCACTGTGCGGATGCGATGGTATGTATCTCTAACTGTGACAAAATCACTCCGGGAATGATGATGGCTGCAATGCGCCTTAACATCCCAGTGATCTTTGTATCAGGCGGCCCAATGGAAGCAGGTAAAACCAAGCTTTCCGATCAAATCATCAAGTTAGACCTTGTTGATGCAATGATTCAAGGTGCCGATCCAACGATTTCTGATGAGCAAAGTGAGCAAGTAGAACGTTCTGCGTGTCCGACATGTGGTTCTTGTTCAGGTATGTTCACGGCTAACTCAATGAACTGTCTAACTGAAGCGCTAGGCCTATCTCAGCCTGGTAACGGTTCTATGCTAGCAACGCACGCAGACCGTGAAGAGCTATTCATCAATGCTGGTAAGCGCATCGTTGACCTAACCAAGCGTTACTACGAGCAAGATGACGAATCAGCACTGCCTCGTAACATCGCAAACCGCGCAGCATTTGAAAACGCGATGGCACTGGATATCGCAATGGGCGGTTCTAGTAACACCGTTCTTCACCTATTGGCTTCTGCTCAAGAAGGTGAGATTGATTTTGATATGGGCGATATCGACGAGATGTCTCGCCGCGTTCCACACCTATGTAAGGTTGCACCTTCAACGCCTAAATACCACATGGAAGACGTTCACCGCGCTGGTGGTGTAATGGCTATCCTAGGTGAATTAGATCGTGCTGGCCTACTGAACAACCAGACTCGCACAGTGCTTGGTCTAAGCATGCAAGAGCAGCTAGCTCAATACGACATCATGCAGACAGAAGACGAAGCAGTGCTTAAGTTCTTCCGTGCTGGCCCTGCAGGCATTCGTACTACCAAAGCATTTTCACAAGATTGCCGTTGGGATCGTCTTGATGACGACCGTAAAGAAGGTTGTATCCGTACTAAAGAGAACGCATTCAGCCAAGAAGGCGGCCTGGCGGTTCTTTCGGGCAACATCGCGGTTGATGGCTGTATCGTTAAGACAGCAGGCGTTGATGAAGAAAACCTGAAATTCCAAGGCCCAGCTATCGTATTTGAAAGCCAAGATAGTGCTGTTGATGGCATCTTAGGTGGCAAAGTGAAAGCGGGCGAAGTGGTTGTTATTCGTTACGAAGGTCCTAAAGGTGGTCCGGGCATGCAAGAAATGCTTTACCCAACCACTTACCTAAAATCAATGGGTCTAGGCAAGTCTTGTGCTCTATTAACAGATGGTCGTTTCTCGGGTGGTACATCGGGTCTGTCTATCGGTCACGCTTCTCCAGAAGCAGCAAGTGGCGGTGTGATTGGTCTAGTAAACACTGGCGATATCATCACTATCGACATCCCTAGCCGTTCGATCACACTTGATGTGCCTGAAGCTGAACTAGAAGCGCGTCGTGTTAAGCAAGACGCACTAGGCTGGAAACCAGAAAACCGTCAGCGTGAAGTGTCTTTCGCACTGAAAGCTTACGCAAGCATGGCGACCAGTGCCGACAAAGGCGCAGTACGTGATAAGTCTAAGCTTGAGGGCTAACTATGAGTGACGGCACCTCCAGTCCCAAAAAACAAAGTGGCGCAGATTACCTGCGTCAGATCCTGAGAGCGCCGGTTTACGAAGCGGCAATCGTAACACCTCTACAGGATATGCCGCGTCTAAGCGCGCGCATTGGTAATCAGGTTCAGCTTAAACGAGAAGACCGTCAGCCGGTGCACTCGTTCAAGCTACGTGGTGCCTACAACATGGTATCAAGCCTTTCTGAGCAGCAAAAAGCCGCAGGTGTGATTGCTGCATCGGCGGGTAATCATGCTCAAGGTATGGCTCTGTCTGGCTCTAAGCTGGGCATTCAGACTACGATTGTGATGCCAAAAACCACGCCAGACATCAAGGTTGATGCGGTACGTGGCTTTGGCGGTAACGTGGTTCTGCACGGCAGCAACTTTGATGAGGCCAAGGCAGAAGCCGAGCGTCTTTCTGCTGAACATGGCTTTACCTTTGTACCGCCTTTCGATCACCCACTGGTGATTGCAGGACAAGGCACCATGGGTATGGAAATGCTTCAGCAAAATGGTCACATGGATTACATCTTTGTGCCTGTCGGTGGTGGTGGTTTGGCTGCGGGTGTTGCCGTGCTAGTTAAGCAATTGATGCCGGAAATAAAAGTCATCGCGGTTGAACCTGAAGATTCATCTTGCTTGAAAGCAGCACTGGATGCCGGTGAGCCAGTAGTACTGGATCAAGTCAGCATGTTTGCCGATGGCGTTGCGGTTAAGCGCATTGGTGAAGAGACATTCCGTCTTTGCCAACAGTACATTGACGGTCACATTGCAGTCTCTAGTGATGAGATCTGCTCGGCGGTGAAAGACATCTTTGAAGACACTCGTGCGATTGCTGAACCTTCAGGAGCACTTGCTCTGGCTGGCTTGAAGAAATTTGCAGAACAAAACCAACTGCAAGACAAGCAATTGGCAACGGTACTGTCTGGTGCTAACACCAACTTCCACGGCCTGCGATATGTCTCTGAACGTTGTGAACTAGGTGAGAAGCGAGAAGGTCTACTTGCGGTTACGATTCCAGAGCGACAAGGAGCATTCCTAGAGTTCTGTAATATTATTGGTGGTCGAGCGGTAACTGAGTTTAACTACCGCCACAACGACGAAAGCCTAGCGAATATCTTCGTTGGTGTACGCCTACAAGGTGGTCAAGAAGAACTCGAACACATCATCAATGACTTACGTGAGGGCGGCTACCCGGTTGTCGATCTCTCTGATGATGAGATGGCAAAACTGCACATTCGTTACATGATTGGTGGCAAACCATCAAAACCATTGAAAGAGCGCCTATACAGCTTCGAGTTTCCTGAATACCCAGGAGCATTGATTAAGTTCCTTGATACCTTAGGTACCCATTGGAATATCAGCCTGTTCAACTACCGTAACCACGGCGCTGATTACGGCCGTGTATTGTGTGGATTCGAACTGGATGATGATGATTTAGCTCAGTTCTCAACACATCTACGAGAGCTTGGCTATCAGTGTAAAGATGAAACCGATAACCCTTCCTACAAGTTCTTCTTGTCATAAGAGTTAACGACCGAATCAAAAAGAGCGAGTATTTACTCGCTCTTTTTATTGGTGCTGATTCAACTCAAACTTGAAAAGGATCTTCTCGCTAAGATCATTAGACCGCCTTGCGATGATCCAACCAATCTTGGTGAAGTTGTTCACTCGATCCTAGGTATTTCACCATCCACTCGATCAACTTATGGTTATCGTCTTTTCGCCACACCAAACAACAATGACTCTGCGGACTCGGTTCAGGCAGTATTTTTTCCACCAGCAAGCCTTGTTCGATAATTGGCGCGGCAATGTGCCTCGGCATATAACCCACCCCTACTCCATTTTTAAGGCATTCAATTGCGCTATACCAATTGGGTAACAACAGGCGTCTTTGACTTGAGTAGTGGCCTGTGTGTCGCTTAGGGAGCACACTGGAGGTATCATCCAAGCAGATGGCTGGATATTGGCTCACGAACTCTTCATTGAGGTTCTGTTCGCGCACACACGGGTGACTTGGCGACATTACAAATGCCCAATCTAATTGCCCCATGTCTTTGACTTCAAAATCGCCACCAACTGGCACAGCTGAGGTGGCGCCAATCACGATATCCGCCCTGCCCTGTGCAATCGCTTCCCATGAGCCGTTGAATACCTCCATGTTGATCTGAAGTTCGGCAAACTCAAAGGTTTGATAGAACTCTTCAATCATCGGCTTCATCTTGTCGAGCTTCACCACATTATCGAGCGTCAGACGCAAGGTTTTCTTCCAACCTCGAGCTGCTCGACGAGTCTGGGCACTGACCTCTTCCATTTGCCTCAGTAGTGCACGCGCCTCTTCAATGAACAGTTCACCTGCCGGAGTGAGCTCAACCTTTCTCGGTAAACGCCTGAAAAGCAGCACATCCAGTTCTTGTTCGACCTGTCTGACACCATAACTGATCGCCGAGGGCACTTTGTGCAACTGCTCAGCCGCCGCGGTAAAACTGCCCAAGCGCGCTACCGTATCGAGCATTTCTAAAGAGGATTTAGAGAACATAAGCCTTCAAATTTTTTGATTGATAACCACATATTTTAGCGTTTTATTTTATCAGGTCTGAAAAATAGAATGTCAGCATAAATAAACAGGGGCTTTCACTTCTGTATATCAAACAATTTTTTTGATGATAAAAACATCATTACCTTTAGCTTAATGGCATCTTATGAATATTTCTAAATTTCAATTGGTCTACCTTGCAGTTCTTTCAATGCTTGGCTTTATTGCGACCGATATGTACCTTCCTGCATTTAAGGCAATGGAAGTTGATTTCGCAACCGGCCCAGAGCAGATTGCCCTGTCTTTAACGGTATTCCTTGGCGGTATGGCAATGGGTCAGCTTCTTTGGGGTCTGGCGAGTGACAAGTATGGTCACCGTAATACGCTGGCGGTTGGTCTTGTTATCTTTACTGCAGCTTCATTCGGCTTAGCATTCAGCACCGAGGTATGGCATCTACTGACACTGCGCTTCATTCAAGCGATCGGCGTATGTGCTCCTGCGGTAATCTGGCAAGCAATGGTTATCAAGCGTTACTCACAAAGCAGTAGCCAACAAATTTTTGCAACCATCATGCCTTTGGTTGCGCTATCTCCTGCATTAGCACCTCAGCTAGGTGTGTTACTGGCGAATAGCTTTGGCTGGCACAGCATCTTCATCACATTAACCTTGATGGGTGCACTGCTAGTGGCGACAACAATGGCTCAACCAAAAGAAGCGCCTGAAGTAAAACAGACATCGATTAAGACAGACATCAAGATGTTGCTTAAATCAAAGCCTTACATGGGTAATGTCTTAATGTTTGCTTCAGCATCTGCAGCGTTCTTCGCTTACCTAACGGGTATGCCAGAGATCATGGCTCAACTAGGTTATGAAGCAAAAGACATCGGTTTGAGCTTTATCCCACAAACAATCGCGTTCATGGCGGGTGGTTACTTCGGTAAGCAAGCAGTGAAGAAATATGGCGATGGCGTTGTACTAAGAAACCTTATCGGTTTGTTCAGTGTAGCGGCGATGCTTATCTTTATCGCATCACAGTGGGAACTGACGTCAATCTGGCCTCTACTTGCGCCTTTCTGTTTGATTGCTGTCGCAAACGGCGCACTTTACCCAATCGTAGTAAACCGTGCTCTATCAAGCGCTAAACAAAGCCCAGCAACAGCTGCTGGTCTACAAAACAGCCTGCAAATCAGTATCAGTGGCCTATCAAGTGCATTGGTCGCGGCAATGGCTAGCCAAGCACTAAGCGCGACGGGTATTGCCGTTGTGATCTGTTTGGGTGCGTTGTGGGTTGGCTATATTGTTTCGAACAAAGAGCTTTCTGAACACTTCGCGACACCTGACAACTCTCGAGTAGTCGCTGACGAGAAACAAGACTAGTTTCTAAGTTAACGAAAACAAAAAAGAGCGAGATTACTCGCTCTTTTTTATATCAAAATTTTACTTCTACTTATTTAGCAGCAACTTCACCATCGACTACTTCTAACGCAGGCGCTTTATGACGGCTGTATTCATCATAGTTAACCACTCGGCTACGGCCCATATCTTTCGCCATGTACAAAGCATTATCGGCCATCTTAACCAGAGATTCAGTATCAGACGCTGGCTTAGGATACGTGGCGACACCTATCGAAACACCCAACTGACCTAATGACAGACCTTTATGTTCAAGGTGCATCGAACGCACAGCATCACACAAGGTTTGACCAAACTCCGTCGCTTCTTGCATTGAATAATGTGGAAGCAATACCGCTAGCTCCTCACCACCGAGTCGGCAAGCAACCTCGTCTTCGCTAACACTTTGTTTAAGTAGTGCACTGATCTCTTTCAATACGAAGTCGCCCGCATCATGACCAAAGTTGTCATTGAAGCGTTTGAAGTGATCCAAATCGAGCATCAATAGCGATAATGGCTGCTCGCTGGTGGCCGAATTCATCGAGTGCTCTTCTAGCTTTTGCTCGAAGAAACGACGGTTGAATAAGCCTGTCAGCGGATCACTTAATGCTTGTGAGCGAAGCTTCTCTTGTAAGCTCAGGTTGGCTAAAGCGAGCCCCAAGTGTTCAGAAACACTAAAAGCCAACTGTTCGATAATCGGATCAATCTTGATATCACCTTGACCAAAATAGAGGTGCATAATGCCAATGGTATTGCCGTGCGCCGTCAGCGGAATACACAAGGTTTGATTGTTGTCCATTTCATGCATGTGACCACAAGTAAGAGAATGAAAATCGTTATTCGATAGATGAGCACGCCCTTTGCGCAGCGACCAGCACTCTTCCGGAGCAAAGCTGACACTGCCTGGCCATGTTTCTCCCCAATCAAGCTGGGTAACCAACTGGTTACGTGAGGCACGCATCAGAGAGACACTGCCATTCACCTGACCAAGAATACGCGGCAAGATATCTGAAACGATCTGCTGCGCCTCAACCATGTTGCTGCACGCGGCCAGCATAGTCGCAAGGCGATGCATCAGCTCAATTTCATGGGTTCTTTGGCGAATCCGTTCATCTTGCTTCTTTTGCTCCTCTTCCACTCGCTGAACGATTTGGCGATTGCTCACGTAAGAGGTGCCAATCAAGAAGCTTAAACTCAGCACGACCATGCCCACCAGTATTCCCATTAATTGGAAGTTCATCTGTTTCAATTGATGCATTGGCGAGGAGATCACGACAACGAAATCTTGTCCGTTAACGCTCTCTTTCATTGAATAATAGATTCGGTCGATGGAGGTCACGGTACTAAAACGGACATCACTGCCAATACCTTGTTGAAGCGCTTGTTGGAATTCGGGGCGGTTAGCGTGGTTTTCCACTCTCGCCAATGCATGCTCAGATAAGTCCGTATCCCCTATCACTACCCCATCGGTATTGATCACTTGAATTCGAAGGCGAGTATTGGCTTGGGTTAACCCTCCAATGTAGTGATCAACATCCACGCCAGCCGTAAATAACTCACTGTCTTCACGAATTTCATAGATAACATCGGACATCAAAGAGACAAGATGATCGCGCTCATTCTCCACCACTAACTTTTCCAAGGTGACATAAAAGCCATAGAGACCTATTAACATTGAAAAAGACAAAATAATGATCGGCAATGTTTGCCATTTCTTTTCAACCAATATCACGATGTATTAACCCAACTTTACCGAACCGTAACCTGAATACTAACAAGCCTCCAACAAAATACAATTGGCAAATCTATTATTTCACTGTCAGTAAATTCTGACAAAAAAGCCAGCAACTGACGTTACTGGCTTTGATTGGAATCCAATTTTAAGTGCTGGAGGCGGAAAGGTTACTTCTTAGTCGGACGTTTCCAATCAGCGATCTTGCGCTCTTTAGCTCGGCTGATAACCAGCTCATTTTCCAACACATCACGCGTCACTGTAGAGCCAGCACCAACCGTCGCACCATTACCAATCGTAACAGGCGCTATTAATTGACTATCTGAACCAACAAACACGTCATCACCAATAATGGTCTTAAACTTATTCGCCCCATCGTAGTTACAAGTAATTGCACCCGCACCCACGTTTACGCGCTGACCAATTTCAGCATCCCCAAGATAAGTCAGGTGGTTGGCTTTAGAGCCTTCGCCAAGGCGAGTGTTCTTCACTTCAACAAAGTTACCGACGTGCGAGTTATTACGCATATCGGCACCCGGACGTAGGCGAGTGAATGGACCAACGGTACAGTCTTCCCCCACCGTTGCCCCTTCAATAACGCTGTATGGACGAACGATGGTGTTGTCGTCAATCTCACAGTCTTTCAGTACACATCCCGTACCAATAACCACATTATCACCAATGCTGACACTGCCTTCAATGATAACGTTAGTATCGATCTCGACATCCATACCGCACTGCAGATCACCGCGTAGATCAAAGCGGCTAGGGTCGCGTAGCATCACGCCTTGCTTCAATAGCTTATCGGCTTGCGTAGCTTGGTAAGCGCGCTCTAGGCGAGCCAGTTGCGAACGATCGTTAACGCCTTCCACTTCAATTGGGCTTACTGGGTGTACCGCTTCAACTGCACGACCTTCGTCGTGAGCCGCAGCGATAACGTCAGTCAGGTAATATTCACCCTGTGCGTTGTCGTTGCTTAGACCTGACAACCAGCGCTTCAGATCGCCACCAGTCGCCACCATAACGCCGGTATTGATCTCTTTGATAAGCTTCTGCTCATCCGTTGCATCTTTCTGTTCAACGATAGCCACAACAGGGCCATTACGACGAATAATACGTCCGTAGCCCATCGGGTTGTCTAACACGACAGTAAGTAGCGCGATACCACCGTTTGGTTGAGCGTCTAATAGGTTTTCAATGGTTTCAGGTGAGATTAGTGGAACATCACCGTAGAGCACCAATACTTTTTCATCATCAGCGAAATGTGCAGATGCTTGATCCACAGCGTGACCTGTGCCGAGCTGTTCAGCTTGCAGTGCCCAGTTTACAGATTCTTCAGCTAAGGTAGCCTTCATCTGATCACCACCGTGGCCGTAAACCAGGTTGATGTTTTGAGCGCCTAGACCATTACATGTATCGATAACATGCTTCACCATTGGCTTACCCGCAAGTGTGTGCAGAACCTTTGGTGTGTTTGAATACATGCGAGTGCCTTTGCCCGCCGCGAGAATTACCGCGCTAAACTTCATTGTAAACCTATCCAACGTTATTTTTATTAAGCCGATATTGTAACCGTTTTTGGGCAAAAAATTAAATCGCAATAACCATTCAACCAGTAGTGATACGTAAAAGAAGCATTTTTGAGAATCTAAAAATGCAAAAAGGCGACCCTTAGGTCGCCTTTATCTCAGAGTCTGTAATCTTAAAAAGATTAACGACGCTGTTTTGTCAGTTCGATAACTCGTAACTGAGCAATGGCTTTAGCCAGTTCACCGGCCGCTTGTGCGAAGTCTATGTCGCCATGCTGATTTTGGATATTCTCCACAGCCTTGCGCTTAGCTTCTTCCGCCTTTGCTGCGTCTAGCTCTTCACCACGGATAGCTGTATCAGCCAGTACAGTTGCTGTACCAGGCTGAACTTCTACCATACCACCAGAAACATAAATGATTTCTTCGTGGCCGTGCTGCTTAACAATACGCACCATGCCAGGCTTTATAGCGGTCAGCAGTGGACAGTGACCATGGAAAATACCAAGTTCACCCTCACTACCGGTCACCTGAAACGTCTCAACAAGACCAGAGAAAAGCTTTTTCTCTGCACTTACTACGTCTAGGTGAAAGGTTATTGCTGCCATATCGCCTCCTAGTTAGCCTTATAGCTTCTTAGCATTCTCAATAGCTTCGTCGATAGTACCGCAGTACATGAACGCTTGCTCTGGAATGTCATCGTATTCACCAGATAGTAGACCTTGGAAGCCACGTAGAGTCTCTTTTAGAGGTACGTAAACACCTGGGTCACCAGTAAATACTTCCGCTACGTGGTAAGGCTGAGTAAGGAACTTCTCAATCTTACGAGCACGAGATACTACTTGCTTATCTTCTTCAGATAGCTCGTCCATACCTAGGATAGCAATGATATCTTTCAGCTCTTTATAGCGCTGAAGTGTAGACTGAACGCCACGAGCGATGTCGTAGTGCTCTTGTCCAACTACCAATGGATCCAGTTGGCGAGATGTAGAATCTAGCGGGTCGATCGCTGGGTATAGACCCATAGCTGCGATGTTACGGTTAAGTACAACCGTTGCATCCAAGTGCGCGAACGTTGTTGCTGGAGACGGGTCAGTCAAGTCATCCGCAGGTACGTATACCGCCTGTACAGACGTGATAGAACCTTGCTTAGTTGACGTGATACGCTCTTGTAGAACACCCATTTCTTCTGCAAGAGTAGGTTGGTAACCTACCGCAGAAGGCATACGGCCTAAAAGTGCTGATACCTCAGTACCTGCAAGCGTGTAACGGTAGATGTTATCTACGAATAGTAGAACGTCACGACCTTCGTCACGGAAACGCTCAGCCATTGTTAGACCAGTCAGTGCAACACGTAGACGGTTACCTGGTGGCTCGTTCATCTGACCGTAAACCATCGCTACTTTAGATTCTTCAGGGTTTTCAACGTTTACAACGCCTGCTTCCTGCATTTCAAAGTAGAAATCGTTACCTTCACGAGTACGCTCACCTACACCTGCAAATACAGATAGGCCAGAGTGTTGAAGTGCGATGTTGTTGATAAGTTCCATCATGTTAACGGTCTTACCTACACCTGCACCACCGAATAGACCGATTTTACCACCCTTAGCGAATGGACAAACCAAGTCGATTACCTTAACACCCGTCTCTAGAAGAGCTGTCTCGTTAGACTGTTCTTCGTAGCTTGGAGCTTCACGGTGAATTGCGTAGTGCTCTTCTGCACCGATTTCACCACACTCATCAATCGCGTCACCTAGAACGTTCATGATACGACCTAAGGTCTTAGTACCTACTGGTACTGAGATTGGAGCGCCAGTATTTTCAACTGTCAAACCACGACGTAAACCATCAGAGCTACCCATTACGATTGCGCGAACTACGCCACCGCCAAGTTGTTGCTGAACTTCAAGAACTAGACGCTCTTTCACTTCATTAACATTCAGAGCATCGTATACACGAGGTACTTCGCCCTGTGGGAACTCTACGTCGACTACCGCACCGATGATCTGTACGATCTTACCTGTAGCCATCGTTAATCCTCTAACTATTTAGTTTTACCTAAGCTTAAAACGAATAAGCGATTAAACCGCTGCTGCGCCTGAAACGATCTCAGAAAGTTCTTGTGTAATAGCCGCTTGACGCGCCTTGTTGTACACAAGCTCTAAATCATCGATTAGGTCGCTAGCGTTGTCGGTTGCAGCTTTCATTGCAATCATTCGAGCCGCTTGCTCACAAGCAAGGTTCTCTACCACACCTTGGTACACTTGAGATTCGACGTAACGAACCAATAGTGCATCTAGTAGTGGTTTTGGCTCAGGCTCATAAATGTAGTCCCAAGCATGATCGCGCTGCATATCTTCGCTATCTGATTTAGGCAAAGGAAGTAATTGATCGATCGTTGGTTCTTGTACCATAGTGTTCTCAAACTTGTTGAACACTACGAACAGGCGATCCAATTCACCTTCATCATATTTCTTTAGCATTACGCTTACAGAGCCGATTAAGTCTTCAAGGCTAGGGCTATCGCCTAGGCCAGAAACTTGAGCTGCTACTTTCGCGCCGCTGTTGTTGAAAAATGCTGTTGCTTTTGAACCGATAATTGCCAGTTCAACGTCAGCACCTTTCTCAGACCAATCTTTCATGTCGTTCATGGCTTTCTTGAACAAGTTAATGTTCAAACCACCACAAAGACCACGGTCTGTAGAAACGATGATGTAACCAACACGTTTGGCTTCACGTTCCTCAAGATAAGGATGCTTATACTCAAGGCTACCGTTAGCCAAATGACCGATCACTTTACGCATTGTTTCTGCATATGGACGAGTAGCTTCCATTGCGTCTTGAGAACGACGCATTTTTGAAGCTGCTACCATTTCCATTGCTTTCGTAATCTTCTGTGTGCTTTTAACACTACCGATTTTATTACGTATCTCTTTTGCGCCGGCCATCGTTACTCTCCGTTAATGGTATGAGGTGACCCGAAGGCCACCCACCAATTACCAGGTCTGGGTTGCTTTGAAATCGTCAACAAGCTTCTTCAGCTCAGCTTCGATATCATTGTTGTAAGCACCCGTTGTGTCGATCTGTGTAGCTAGATCGCCATATTGACCGCGAGCAAACGATAGTAAAGCAGCTTCAAAGTCTAGAAGCTTAGCAAGCTCTACGTCTTGAAGGTAACCACGCTCTGCAGCGAAGATTACAAGTGCTTGGTCAAATACAGACATAGGAGCGTATTGCTTCTGCTTCATTAGCTCTGTAACTTTTTGACCATGGTCTAGCTGCTTCTTAGTCGCTTCATCAAGGTCAGACGAGAACTGTGCGAATGCCGCAAGTTCACGGTACTGTGCTAGAGCTGTACGGATACCGCCAGATAGCTTCTTGATGATTTTAGTCTGCGCTGAACCACCTACACGAGATACTGAGATACCTGGGTCAACAGCTGGACGTACGCCCGCGTTGAATAGCTCAGTTTGTAGGAAGATCTGACCATCGGTAATCGAGATTACGTTCGTCGGTACGAATGCAGATACGTCACCAGCTTGCGTTTCGATGATAGGAAGAGCAGTTAAAGAACCAGTCTTGCCTTTCACTTCACCGTTAGTGAATGTTTCTACGTAGTGTTCGCTTACACGAGCAGCACGCTCTAGTAGACGAGAGTGAAGGTAGAAAACATCACCTGGGAACGCTTCACGACCTGGTGGACGCTTAAGTAGTAGCGAGATCTGACGGTAAGCTACTGCTTGCTTAGATAGATCATCATAAACAATCAGTGCATCTTCACCGCGATCACGGAAGTATTCACCCATCGCACAACCAGCATACGGTGCAAGGTATTGCAGCGCTGCAGATTCAGAAGCTGATGCAACAACAACGATAGTGTTAGCTAGCGCGCCGTGCTCTTCTAGTTTGCGAACTACGTTAGCGATAGTCGATGCTTTCTGACCGATTGCTACGTAGATAGAGAAAATACCTGAATCTTTTTGGTTAATAATCGCATCGATCGCCATCGCTGTTTTACCAGTTTGACGGTCACCGATTACTAGTTCACGTTGACCACGACCGATTGGGATCATTGAGTCAACAGACTTGTAACCAGTTTGTACAGGTTGATCTACCGATTTACGGTCGATTACACCTGGTGCAATTACTTCTACAGGCGAAGTCAGTTTCGCTTCGATAGGACCTTTGCCATCAATTGGCTCACCTAGTGTGTTTACAACACGACCAAGTAGTTCTGGACCTACTGGCACTTCAAGAATGCGGCCCGTACCTGTAACTTTCATGCCTTCCTGTAGGTCAGCATATGGGCCCATTACAACAGCACCAACCGAATCACGGTTCAAGTTAAGTGCTAGCGCGTAACGGCCACCCGGTAGTTCAATCATTTCACCTTGCATCACGTCCGCTAGGCCGTGAATGCTAAGGATGCCATCGCTTACCGAAACGATAGTACCTTCATTGCGAGCTTCACTAACAACGTCGAAAGATTCAATACGTTGTTTAATTAGATCGCTAATTTCAGTGGAATTAAGTTGCATGCTCCAATCCCCATTAAGACTGCAATGCATCGCTCAGGCGGTCTAAACGACTGCGCGCTGAGTTATCGATGACTAGGTCTCCGGCTCGAATAATAACTCCACTAAGTAGAGTCTCATCTATACTGCAATTCAGCTGAACTTTGCGCGCTAAGCGCTGTTCCAATTTGCTGCTGATCTCTGCGCGTTGTTCTTTAGAAAGTTCAACCGCTGAAGTGACTTCAACGTCGATCTCTTTCTCGTGCTCTTGTTTGAGCAATAAGAACTCTTTGCAAACATCAGGAAAAGCCATTAAGCGGCCATTCTCTGCCATTACTTTTATCAAGTTCTGGCCGAATTCATCAAATTGTTCGCCACAAATTACAATGAATACTTCAGCTAATTTTTCAGCAGTTTGAGAGCTGCTTAAGAAATTGTGAACATCATCATTTTGTGCCACTTCGGCAGCAAAAGTAAGCATCTGACCCCATTGGTCTAGCTCACCTTTCTCTACCGCAAAGTCAAACGCTGCTTTAGCATAGGGGCGTGCGATTGTAGTCAAATCAGACATATACAGCCCCTTGCTTTAAAGTTTTGCAGTAATGTTGTTAAGAAGATCATCGTGTACATCTTTATCGATTGTACGCTCAAGGATTTTCTCAGCACCAGCAATTGCCAGAGTTGCGACTTGTTTGCGCAGGTCATCACGGGCACGTGTGCGCTCAGCTTCGATTTCGGCTTCCGCTTGCGCTAAGATTTTCTGGCGTTCTGCCTGAGCCTCTTCGCGAGCTTCATCAATAATTTGAGCCTTGCGTTTATTTGCCTGTTCAATAACCTCAGTTGCGGTGCGCTTCGCTTCTTTCAATTGGTCAGAAGCGTTGGCTTGTGCTAGATCCAAGTTTTTAGCAGCGCGTTCAGCGGCTACTAGACCGTCAGCAATTTTTTTCTGACGCTCTTCAATTGCTTGCATGATTGGTGGCCATACATATTTCATGCAGAACCAAACAAACATAGAAAAAGCAATTGCTTGACCTAACAGAGTTGCGTTCATATTCACAACAGCTACCCCTCGTTAAGAATCAACTACAAAAATTTAATTAACTAATTAACAGTTAATTAGCCTGCTAGTTGACCAACAAATGGGTTAGCAAACGTGAATAGTAGTGCGATTACGATACCGATCATTGGAACAGCATCCAGTAGACCAGCGATGATGAACATCTTAACTTGTAGCATTGGAGCCATTTCAGGTTGACGCGCAGCGCCTTCTAGGAATTTACCACCAAGAATAGCAAAACCAATTGCAGTACCTACGGCACAAAGACCAACAATAATAGCAACAGCGATTGCTGAAAAACTTAGTACAGTTTCCATTTACGTTCTCCGATTAACATTAATAGTTAGAATAAAACTTAAAAATTTTTAGTGATCGCCATCTTCATGGGCCATTGATAAATAAACAATTGTTAACATCATGAAAACAAATGCTTGAATCAAAATAACCAAGATATGGAAGATAGCCCAAGGTAGAGAGCCTACCCATTGTAAATACCACGGTAGCATTGCCGCACAAAGAATGAATACAACCTCACCTGCGAACATGTTACCGAATAGACGCATACCAAGTGATAGAGGCTTCGCGAGTAGCGATACCACTTCAATCAGTAGGTTAAACGGGATCATGATTGGGTGATTAAATGGATGTAAAGCAAGTTCTTTGGCGAATCCACCTAAGCCTTTTACTTTGATGCTGTAGTAGATCATCAGAGCAAAAACACCTAAGGCCATTGACATGGTTATATTAACATCAGCTGAAGGAACCACTTTCAAATAAGGGATACCTAGCCAATGCTCCGCAGGATATGGTAAGAAATCGATAGGCACTAAGTCCATCAAGTTCATTAAAATAATCCAGCAGAATATAGTCAGTGCTAATGGAGCAATCAGAGGGTTGCGGCCATGGAAAGTGTCTTTAACGTTGCCATCAACGAATTCAACTACCATTTCAACAAAACACTGAAGCTTACCAGGTACACCTACTGTTGCTTTCTTAGCGACTGAGCGAAAAACCCAAAGGAATAACATCCCTGTCAACACCGAAAAAAACAGACTGTCTATATGTACGTTCCAGAAACTTGTCTCCTCTACAAGACCAAACTTAGCTAAAGAAAGGTTTTGTAAGTGGTGCTCAATGTATCCGGATGCTGTTGGCGCAGCCATAACTCATCCTATTTTTTATTGTTAATGAAAAGCACTGGCGCAAAGATATTAATACCTAGAACCAGTAAATAGGTCAGTTTGAGGGGAACTAATTCCACCTGCATATACATGTAGACAATAGAGAATAGTAGAACTGTGATAAGGATTTTTAGCGCTTCGCCTGCATAGAACGACGCCGCAACTAACTTAGTTGCGCGAGCTCCACTAAATAGGAAAGCACACACACAAAAAACTGCATTTGCGATGACAAAAATACCGCCACCGATTAATGCAGCAAAACCCCAATCAGGATTAACAGCTAAACCTAACCCTATCGCCACTAATATAACCGCGCTAAGCTCGATCAATAACATTTGCTTTGCAAGCACTCGTCCTGGTCTTGCTAACGCCGCTACCATGTATTCGTTCCTCTTTTAAGCCTTCTTTACTACTCGCTTAAAAGCGTGCTGAGAAATTGGCGAAAATTATACGTTCAGCCAAATTGATTGCAATAACAATGCAGCAATCATTTACATTTTTGCATACAAACCTACAACTTTTGTACGAAATTACTTGTTTATTACATAATTGACCTAAATCAATTATCTCATTTAGTACTCTAGTTTAGCAATAAGTTGCTCTAATTTGTGAGGCTCATCAAGAGTAATTGTCACTTTTGACTTACCGCTAACAGAACGAGTAACTGAAACGTTTGCTTGCAATTTTTCCGTGAGTCTTCGTGAAAGTTCGATAGCTTCTGTGTCTTCAGGCTTCGATTCACCTTCAACGTCTGGTTTTAAGCACTTTTTGACAAGTTGCTCAGTTTGACGCACGGTCATTTTTTTGGTTGCCGCAGTGTTTGCTGCTTCAACCTGGGTATCACCTTCAAGCGCAAGCAGTGCTCGAGCATGCCCCATTTCCAGTTGTTTATTGGAAACTAAACCTTTTACTTCATTTTCGAGCTGATTTAGACGTAATAAGTTACTCACCGTAGCTCTCGATTTACCGATTACATCAGCGACTTGTTGGTGTGTCAGCTCAAATTCGTTCTGTAGTCGCTCTAGCGCTTGTGCTTCTTCGATAACATTCAGATCTTCACGCTGAATATTCTCAATCAACGCCATCGCGATAGCGGCTTTGTCTTCGACTCTCTTGACCAAACATGGCACTTGTTTAAGGCCAGCTTGACGAGCCGCTCTCCAACGACGTTCACCAGCAATAATCTCGAACTGGTCGTGCGCCAATGGGCGAACTACGATCGGTTGGATAATGCCTTGAGATTGAATTGATGCTGCCAGCTCTTCTAGCGCTTCAGGCGCAATATCCTTACGCGGTTGATATACACCAGGCTTCAAGCAACCAACAGCCAGTTCAATAAGCTCACCATCAGCCGACAACGCCTGACTATGAGAAGCAACTTGCTGTTTTTCACGAGCCAATGAGCTAGTTGCAAGCAATGCATCTAGCCCTTTTCCTAAACCACGCTTAGACATTGAGCGAATTCCTTTGGTTGGACCTATACTGGGACTTCTTCACGACGCAACATTTCGCCAGCAAGAGCAAGGTAAGCCTTAGCTCCTGCGGAATATTTGTCGTAGTACATTGCTGGCTTGCCGTGACTCGGGGCTTCTGCCAGACGCACATTTCTAGGGATCACAGTTCGGTAGACTTTGCTACCAAAGTGTTTTTTGAGTTGATCAGATACTTCGTTCGATAAGCGGTTGCGAGGATCGTACATAGTACGCAGAAGACCTTCGATCTTCAGGTTCTCGTTTACAACAGCCGCTAGCTTACTGATGGTATCCATCAATGCAGTCAAACCTTCCAAAGCAAAGTATTCACATTGCATAGGAACCAATACGGAGTCGGCCGCAGCCATCGCGTTGATTGTAAGAAGGTTCAATGAGGGCGGGCAATCAATAAAGATGAAATCATAGTTATTGCGAATGGGTTCGAGTGCATTTTTTAAACGAACTTCACGAGCAAACACTTCCATCAGCTTGATTTCTGCCGCAGTAACATCACCGTTCGCGGCGATGAGGTCATAATTGCCAGATGTACTCCGGCAAACCACCTCATCAAATGGGGTGTCTTCAACCAACAAATCGTAAGCTGTTGCTTCAACTTGATACTTGTCGACACCGCTCGCCATAGTGGCATTACCTTGAGGATCGAGGTCAACAACCAATATCTTGCGTTTTGTTGCCGCCATTGATGCTGCTAAATTAATGCAAGTTGTTGTTTTTCCTACGCCACCCTTCTGGTTGGCAATTGCTACGATTCTACCCACTATGGCCTCGCTGATTATCCCTGACGCGATAAAGTAACTAGATGACGCTCTCCATCAAGCTCTGGCACTTGCAAAGCTTTAATGTCTGTCACTGAACACCATTCAGGTAACAGGTCGATTTCGTCTCTAGGATGTTGTCCCTTAAGAGCCAAAAATACACCGGATTGCTCTTTAGGTAAATGGTGACACCACTCTACCATGTCTGTCATTGACGCAAATGCACGACTGAGCACTGCATCAAACTTTTCTTCTGGTTGAAATTCTTCAACGCGACTTTGAACCGGTACCACGTTGTCGATACCCAGCTCATGAATCACCTGTTTGATAAAACGAATACGCTTACCTAGGCTGTCTAGCAAGTAAAACTCGCAGTCTGGATTCATGATTGAGAGCGGAATCCCAGGAAGACCAGGTCCCGTACCCACATCGATAAAGCGCTTACCTTGTAAGTGAGTGCTAACAATGATGCTATCTAAGATATGTTTCACCATCATTTCTTGTGGGTCACGAACTGATGTTAGGTTATAAGCTTTGTTCCACTTGTTCAGTAACTCAACGTAGCCAACCAACTGGCCACGTTGTTTTTCAGATACTTCAAGTTCAGTCTGGCCAATAAGGTGATCCAGTTTTTCGCGTAATGCGCTCATTATGCTTCCTCACCTTTTTTCAACAGGCCGTGTTTTTTCAAGTAAACCAACAGAATTGAGATTGCTGCAGGTGTGATACCTGAAATTCGCGAAGCAATACCAATTGAGTCAGGCTTAGCTGTCGTTAGTTTAAGAACCACTTCGTTAGAAAGTCCTTTTACCTTGCTGTAATCGATATCAGCAGGCAGTTTGGTGTTTTCATGACGCAGTGATTTTTCAATTTCGTCTTGTTGACGCTGAATGTAACCATCGTACTTCACTTGGATCTCAACTTGCTCAGACGCTTGTTGATCTTCCAGTGCAGGACCAAAACGATCCAATGCGGTTAACTGTGAATAAGTCATTTCAGGGCGACGAAGAAGATCTTCACCGCTCGCTTCACGAGACATTGGTGTTTTCAGAATTTGGTTCAGTTGATCAATATCTTCAGATTTTGGATTAATCCAAGTCTCTTTCAGACGTTGACGCTCCTTCTCCATGTTTTCCATCTTCTCGTTGAAACGAGCCCAACGAGCGTCATCAACAAGGCCAAGTTCACGCGACTTTTCAGTCAAACGGATATCGGCGTTGTCTTCACGAAGCAGCAGACGGTATTCCGCGCGAGACGTAAACATGCGGTAAGGTTCTTTGGTACCCATGGTAGATAGGTCGTCGATAAGCACGCCCATGTAAGCTTGGTCACGACGTGGACTCCAGCCTTCTTTGCCTTGAGTAAACAAACTTGCATTCAGACCGGCCATCAAGCCTTGTGCAGCCGCTTCTTCATAGCCAGTGGTACCGTTGATTTGACCCGCAAAGAATAGACCTTTGATAAACTTAGTTTCGTAAGTCAGCTTAAGGTCGCGAGGATCAAAGAAATCGTACTCAATCGCATAGCCAGGGCGAACGATATGAGCATTTTCAAAGCCCTTCATCGAACGAACAATTTGAACCTGTACATCAAACGGCAGACTGGTAGAGATACCATTCGGGTATAGCTCGTGAGTCGTTAGACCTTCTGGCTCAATAAAAATTTGGTGACTGTTCTTGTCAGCAAAACGCATTACTTTGTCTTCAATCGAAGGGCAGTAACGAGGGCCAATGCCTTCAATCACACCCGCGTACATAGGGCTGCGATCAAGGTTGGCACGAATTACGTCATGCGTATTTTCATTGGTATGCGTGATGTAACATGGAATTTGACGAGGTTGTTGAGCTCGGCTGCCCATGAACGAGAAAACAGGCGTCGGGTTATCACCGTGCTGAACCTCAAGCTCAGAAAAATCAACGCTACGCGCATCGATACGAGGAGGAGTACCTGTTTTCAGGCGATCAACTCGGAATGGAAGATCACGAAGACGGTCAGCCAGTGCGATCGATGGTGGATCACCAGCACGGCCACCTGAAGAACTTTCCATACCAATATGGATCTTGCCGCCTAGGAATGTGCCCACAGTCAGAACCACAGCGCTTGCGCGGAACTTAAGGCCCATCTGCGTTACCACACCTACCACTTGATCCTGTTCAACGATCAAGTCATCAACCGACTGTTGGAACAAAGTCAGGTTTGGCGTGTTTTCAAGAACGTTACGAACAAAGGCTTTGTACAGTGCGCGGTCAGCTTGTGCACGAGTAGCACGAACCGCAGGGCCTTTTGATGCGTTCAATGTTCTGAACTGAATACCTGCATGATCAATAGCTTGCGCCATTAATCCACCCATTGCATCGACCTCTTTTACCAAGTGGCCCTTACCGATCCCGCCAATGGCTGGGTTACAAGACATTTGTCCTAGTGTATCGATATTATGAGTAAGTAATAACGTACTTTGACCAGTACGTGCAGATGCGAGTGCGGCTTCCGTTCCTGCATGGCCACCACCAACAACGATGACGTCAAATTTTTCGTGATAAAGCATGAACCGACCTCAGGTATTCAAACGTTTTCTAGATTGATAAAAAGGAGCGATATTCTACCTGTTTTCATAGCCTGAGAAAACGTTTTTGGGATTTTTCGAAAAAGCTGTTTTTAATTAATATAGATAAGATCTTTAAGGAGATCTTTTATTAGATCTATTATTAGGATCGAGGGTGTCTGTGGATAAGTCGGAAATGATCAACGAGATCATGGATCTTTTTTGGATCAAATGATGTGATCTAACTTTGATCAGGATGAGGATTAGCTGGGATCAAAATGGCTACTTATTCACAGGAGGAAATTAGCCTAAAACTTGTTATTTGGATAACTATAGGTTAATAACCGTATATGTATGATCTTATCCACAGCAGAAATTGAAAATAGATCGCTAATTTTCGATGTTTTTGAAAAAAAGTTATTCACAATCACGATGTTCAGAGACAAAAAAAGCGGCATAAGCCGCTTTTTGAGAGAGGAGAGAGGTTAAAACTGGTCGCTATGATCGTTGAACCAAGCTTCTGCTGCGTCTTCTGGTACCGGAGTTTCCAATACATCGATGGTAAAACAGTCAGAAATAGGCTGAGCACCGAGCTCTTTCATCTGGCTGTGGACTGATTTTCCCGCCAAACAGAAGGTATCGTAACTCGAATCACCAAGCGCCACGACAGCAAAGCGAACCGGGCTTAAATCTGGAGATTGCTTGGTCAATGCGTCGATAAACGGCTTAATATTATCTGGAAATTCACCCGCACCATGAGTTGAAGTCACCAGCAACCAAAAGCCTTGTTGGGGAATATCATCGAATTCAGGCTGATTATGAAGGGTGATCTCTTGGCCTTGCTCTTCAAGAAGATCATTAAGGTGATCGCCAACGTACTCTGCACCACCTAAGGTGCTGCCTGTAATAATGTGGATCATTAAGCTGTCCTTACTAAAGAAAAAGGCCAGCATGAGCCGGCCTTTAAAGGTTATTTACCAATACAGAAAGAGGTGAAGATACGGCCGAGTAGGTCATCGGAACTGAATTCACCAGTAATCTCGTTAAGGTGTTGCTGCGTTATACGCAGTTCTTCTGCCAAGATTTCCCCTGCCATATAGCCTTCGAGCTGTTGCTGGCCAATATCTAGATGCTCAGATGCGCGTTCTAGGGCATCTAAGTGGCGACGACGTGCCATGAAGCCACCTTCATTGCCACCAGCAAAGCCCATGCAATCTTTTAAGTGATTACGTAGTGCATCAACGCCTTGTCCCGTCTTTGCTGATAGTCGAATCAGAGTTGGATCATTAACATGGCAAATCCCGAGATCTTCACCGGTTTGATCGGCTTTGTTACGAATCACGGTCATTCCGATGTTATTCGGCAGACGATCAACGAAATCTGGCCAGATATCTTTCGGGTCGGTTGCATCGGTAGTGGTGCCATCGACCATAAATAAAACGCGATCGGCTTGAGCAATTTCTTCCCAAGCGCGTTCAATACCGATTTTTTCGACTTCATCCGAGGCTTCACGCAGGCCTGCGGTATCAATAATGTGCAGTGGCATACCATCAATATGGATATGTTCACGAAGTACATCACGGGTTGTACCTGCAATATCAGTCACAATCGCGGAGTCTTTACCCGATAATGCATTCAGTAAGCTCGACTTACCGGCATTAGGACGACCTGCAATCACCACCTTCATACCTTCACGCATGATGGCACCTTGATTGGCTTCTTGGCGAACCGCTTCGAGGTTGTCGATGATAGCTTGTAAGTCAGCACTTACTTTACCGTCAGCAAGGAAATCAATCTCTTCTTCTGGGAAGTCGATAGCGGCTTCAACATAGATGCGTAAGTGAATCAGAGAATCCACCAGTGTATTAATGCGTTTTGAAAACTCGCCTTGTAACGATTGCAGAGCTGATTTCGCCGCTTCTTCTGAACTGGCATCAATGAGGTCAGCAATCGCTTCTGCTTGGGTTAAATCCATTTTGTCGTTCAAGAAGGCACGTTCCGAGAACTCACCAGGGCGTGCTGCGCGTAGCCCTGGAATCGCGAGGATGCGCTTGATGAGCATATCCATTACCACAGGACCGCCGTGGCCTTGTAGCTCTAATACGTCTTCACCGGTAAACGAGTGCGGGTTAGGAAAGTAAAGCGCGATGCCTTGGTCTAGCTCTAAACCATCGTGAGATTTAAAAGGGGTGTACTCAGCGTAACGTGGTTTCAGTACTTTGCCGGTAACTTCAAGCGCAACTTGGGCTGCTTGTGGGCCTGAAACGCGAATAATACCGACGCCGCCACGGCCGGGTGCAGTCGCTTGAGCAACAATCGTATCTGTAGTCATAGTTGTGCCTGCTAGCATGTGAAAGCCAAAAAGGGGCGCTCACGATTAATCAATTAGCTGAATTGTAATCAGCTAAAAACAAAAAGGCGACCTTTTGGTCGCCTTTCTTTGTCTCTTTCTATTATCGAACTTACTTAGAATGTAAGCCTTTCTTTTCCAGCGCGCGGTAGATAAGCGTTTGCTGAATCAGAGTTACGATGTTCGATACTAGCCAGTATAGAACCAGACCTGAAGGGAAGAACAGGAAGAAGAATGTGAACATAACCGGCATAAAGGTCATGATCTTCTGCTGCATTGGATCCGTTACAGTTGTCGGGCTCATCTTCTGGATTAGGAACATTGAAGCACCCATCAGAAGTGGCAAGATGTAGTATGGGTCTTGTGCTGAAAGGTCAGTAATCCAACCGAAGAACGGTGAGTGACGCAGTTCAACAGACTCCATTAGTGCCCAGTATAGCGAAATGAAGATAGGCATTTGCAGAAGGATAGGTAAACAGCCACCTAGTGGGTTTACTTTCTCTTTCTTGTAAAGCTCCATCATTTCTTGGCTCATGCGTTGACGGTCGTCGCCGATACGCTCACGCATTGCAGTCAGCTTAGGCTGAAGCATACGCATTTTCGCCATAGACGTGTACTGAGCTTTCGTTAGTGGGTACATAGCACCACGAACGATGAAAGTTAGACAGATGATTGCCAGACCCCAGTTCACAACGATGCCTTGAATGAACGAAAGCAGAGTATGAAGTGGTTTAGCAATGAACCATAACCAACCGTAGTCAACTACTAGGTCTAGGTTAGGTGCAGTTTCAGCCATTTGGTCTTGAAGTTTAGGACCAACCCAAAGCGTTGCTTTGAAGCTCGCTTCGTCGCCATTAGCGATAGTCTTGTTCGGCATACGAACACCGATGTCGCCTAGGTTACCGATTACACGAGTGTAAAGGTTGCTGCCTGCTTCGTCGCGTGGGATCCAAGCACTTGCAAAGTAGTGCTGAATCATCGCTGCCCAACCTTGACCGTTTGCTAGGTTAAGAGACAGGTTGCGATCTTGCATGTCGTCGAAGCTGTATTTTTTGTAACGCGTATCTTCCGTAGAGTAAGCACCACCACGGTAAGTTGGCATTGTTAGGCTACCGCCGTCATCCATTACGTTCTGACGCAGGTGAGCGTACATGCCGAATGTCGCGTTGTTACCAGAGTTGTTGACTACATCGTATTCAACATCCATTGCGTAGCTGCCACGCTTAAGGATGAATGTTTTCGTGTAATCAAGGCCGTTCGCTTGGTAAGTCATCGGGATGCGTAGTTCATCCTGACCATCAGCAAGCGTGAAGCTGTCTGCTGAAACTGTGTAGCTTGGGCGGTTTGTGCTGCTTAAATCGATACCTTGAGGACCCACTAGACCGCTTTGTGCGATAAATTGGTGACCTGGTTCGTTTTTAAGAAGAACAAACGTATCTTCAGAATCGAACTCAGCAGAGTAATCGTTTAGGTTTGCTTTAACGACATCACCACCAACCGTATCAATTGACAGAGTCAGTACATCAGTTGTTACTGTGATAGTTTTAGCAGAAGAAGCAACTTGACCAGGAGCCGGGTCTAGATCATCTGCATAAGATGGCGCTGGTAGGGTGCTGCCAGATTGTGCCTGCTCAACCGCTTGTGGTGCTGGATTCTGAGCTACGTTCCATTGTTGGAACAGTAGGAAAGAAACCAAAGCCAATGCGATTAACAGAATATTACGTTGAGAATCCATCGTTATTTATCTCTGTCTTGTTTTTGGACTGGTGGAACGGGGTCAAAGCCCCCTTCGTTCAAAGGATGGCATTTTAATAGACGTTTGCCTGATAACCAACACCCTTTTACAAAACCGTGAGCTTTCAATGCTTCTATCGCATATAAAGAGCAGGTTGGAGTAAATCGGCAGCGTGGGCCGATGAGTGGACTAATAAACCATCTATAAAAATAGATGGGTATTAGCGCTATCCACGCGAAGGGCGAGACAGGCGAAGCCATAATTTGTCGAGTAGCTTGAACATTTCTTCATTGCTTAAATCTTGCGCGCTCTTCTTAGCGATTACAACAAAATCTTTGTTAGGAAGTTTGTGTTGAGTGTTACGAAAGCTTTCACGAGTAAGACGCTTGAATCGGTTACGACCCACGGCGGTTTTAATCTGCTTTTTCGGAACGGCTAATCCAAGACGAGGATTTGAAAGAGAGTTATTTCGGGCAATGATGGTGAAATGAGGGGAGCCAGCTCGATGAGCTTGCTTGAAGACATTTTGATAATGTTCGGGAGTTAACAAGCGTAACTCCCGACCGAAGGCTAGCTTATTCAAAATAATCAAAGATTACTTAGAAAGACGCTTACGGCCTTTTGCACGACGTGCATTGATTGTTGCGCGACCGTTCTTAGTAGCCATGCGAGCACGGAAACCGTGAGTACGCTTACGCTTTAGAACTGTAGGTTGAAAAGTGCGTTTCATTGTAATTACCTTACTGATCAGTAGTTTTAGGTTTTTGTTAAACCCGGCGTGGGCATTTTTTCTCTTCTTTATATAAGAAAGGAAAACCGACGCCTCTCAACAAAGAGGCGGAATTGTAATCACTGTCACAAAAAGTGTCAATGATTGGGTTAACTAAAATTCCGGTCGGGGGATTATACGTAGAATAACTAAAATCACAAGGATCCTTAGTCGATCCCAACCTTATTTAAGAATTTTTTTAATTTAGGATCCTGTGGATTACCAAAAATATCCTGTGGAGATCCCTGCTCGATAATATGACCGTCAGCCATGAAGATCACTCGGTCTGCGACCTCTCTCGCGAACTGCATTTCATGGGTAACCACCAGCATGGTTTGATGCTGATTTGCCAGTTTTTTCATTAGGTTAAGCACTTCGCCAACCCACTCAGGATCGAGCGCTGAAGTCGGCTCATCAAACAGTAAAAGCTCGGGTTGTAGTGCCATTGCACGGCCAATACCCACCCGTTGTTGCTGGCCACCAGAGAGCGCGGCTGGGTAGCTATCACCTTTGTCACCTAAGCCAATATCATCAAGTATTTGTTGTGCTTTTTCATGGGCTTGCTGTTTTTTCCAACCACGAACGGTAATTAAACCTTCAGCAATATTCTGTCTCGCGGTTTGGTGAGCGAACAGTGCATAGTTTTGGAACACAAAACCGGTCTTACGACGCAGTGCAAGCACCTCTGCCTTAGTGTGTTTCTGAGTATCAACCTTGATATCATCAATCGAAATCGTGCCTTGATCGGCTTGCTCTAGAAAATTCACACAACGCAGTAGGGTAGATTTACCCGTACCACTTGAACCTATGATGACAATTATCTCACCTTGTTTGATTTCTAGGTCGATCCCTTTCAAAACTTCGGTGTCACCAAACTGCTTGTGGATACTTTGTAATTTGATCATCGTACATACGCCTTATTCAGTTTCACTTCGGCCCAAATTTGAATACGAGTGAGGATAACCACCACGCCCCAGTAAATCAGTGCGACTGCTAAGAAAGCCTCGAAGAAGCGGAAACTTGAAGAAGCCTCCATCTGAGCTTTAGCCATGATTTCGGCGACACCTAGGGTGAAGGCAAGTGAAGTCGACTTGATCATATCGATGAAGTAGTTCATCAACGACGGCAGTGCCACGCGAGTTGCTTGCGGTAAGATCACTCGGCGCATCGCTTGGCTGGTTGTCATACCGACCGAAAGGCTGGCTTCCATCTGGCTGCGATCAATACCGATAATCGCGGCACGAATACTTTCTGCCATATACGCGGCAAAGTGCAGGGTTAAGCCAATCACAGCGGCGCTGAAGGCATCCAACCCAACCATCCACGGGAAGACTTGTGGTAAGCCGTAATAAAGGAGGAACAGCTGCACCAACAGTGGTGTGCCTCGGAAGAAGCTAATGTACAGCTGGCTCAGTTGGTCGAGCACTGGGATTTTGAATACACGAATATTCGCCAGTATCAGAGACAGGATCAGAGCAAAGAACAAGCCCCAGGTCGCCATCTCCATCGTGGTGCCTAAATACTTCAGTAGTATTGGCAACAGCTCTAGCATGTAATTAAAGTCAAATCCCATAATCTATCTCGTATTTTTATTGGCAGTGTTGTTCTATATGTAAGTACTGTTGTATCAGGTTTTTTAATCAGTGCACAAAAGCAAAAAGCCCACCGCTGTATAAAGCAGTGGGCCTTGAATGGAGAAAGTGAGTAATTACTTCTGAGTAATGTCCGCACCAAACCATTTCTGAGAGATACTTTCTAGCGTACCATCTGCGCGCATTGCTGCTAATGCTTCATTTACTTCTGCTTGCAGTTTTTTGCCGTTATCGTTGTCGACGAAAGGCCAAGCGTTTTCAATTGTTTCGAATGGCTGACCTGCTAGTTGTAATGGTAGACCAGTCTTCTTGATAAGCTCTAGTGCTGATAGGCGATCCATTACGAATGCATCGGCACGACCCAGTGCCACGTCATGTTCAATACCTGTATCGTAGGTTTTTACATTGATCTTGCCATCTTTGTCGTAGCTGCGAAGCAGTTGTTCAAAGTTTGAGCCTAGGTTTACCGCAACCGTCTTGCCATCAAGGTCTTCGATGCCTTTAATGCTGTCATTACCTTTACGAACGGTAATTTGTGCGCCGTCTACTACGTATGGGTCTGCGAATAGGTATTTCGCTTTACGTGCATCCGTCATTGTAATTTGGTTTGAAATGGTATCGATGCGACCCGTTTCAAGAAGACCAAACAGACCAGAGAAGTTTGCCGTTACGTATTCAACCTTGTAATCGTTACGCTTACCGATCTCATCCCATAAATCCACTTCAAAACCCTGTAGCTGGTCTTGTTTAACGAACGTAAACGGGAAATAGCGACCAGACATGCCGACTTTAACTTCAGTCGCAGCTTGAACAGTAGCAGCAGAGAGTGCGATAGCCGCAATTGCAGCCTTAATCCAGTTATTCATTTGGTAACTCCTTATATTTATGGGTTTGGATGTTACTGGGAAAATGCTCACTAGAATAAATAACCAGATGTTATTAACCATAACCAGATTGAATTCCCGATTTGGGGATAACTAGCAAGGATCCGGGCATAAGTGGATCATTGTGTGAGTAAATTAGGGGCAAGATGTGTGGATCCACCGATAAATTACAAATTTATTGTGAATAACTTGGATCTTATTCACTGGATCTGTGATCAATTGCTGGTGATCTGACTTATCAACAGGTAAAATTAGCGGTCATTTCATATTACTTTAAATAGAGTGAGGGCACCGTGTCATCTTCGCTTTGGTTGCAGTGTTTGCAACAGCTTCAAGAAGAGTTACCAGCTACAGAATTCAGTATGTGGGTTCGTCCGTTACAAGCGGAACTCAATGACAATACTCTAACTCTATTTGCACCGAACCGTTTCGTACTCGATTGGGTTCGTGATAAGTATCTAAATAGCATTAACCGTCTGCTGCAAGAATATTGCGGTAACGATATCCCACATCTTCATTTTGAAGTGGGAAGCAAGCGTGTGATTGCACCAAAGCCTGCGACACCGACACCAACTCAGACTCGCACTGCAGCTGATGTGGCCGCTGAGTCATCAGCACCTGCGCAATTACAAGCTCGCAAACCTGTCCATAATATCTGGCGTGATGAAGAGCCTGTCGCGGTTGACTTGAATCACCGCTCAAACGTGAACCCAAAACATAAGTTCAATAACTTTGTTGAAGGTAAGTCGAACCAACTCGGTTTGGCTGCGGCACGTCAGGTTTCTGATAACCCAGGTACAGCCTACAACCCGTTGTTCCTATACGGCGGCACTGGTTTAGGTAAAACGCACTTGTTGCATGCGGTGGGTAACGCCATTGTTGATAATAAGCCGAATGCGAAAGTGGTTTACATGCACTCAGAGCGTTTTGTTCAGGATATGGTAAAGGCTCTGCAAAACAACGCGATCGAAGAATTTAAGCGCTACTACCGTAGTGTTGATGCATTGCTTATCGATGACATCCAATTCTTTGCTAATAAAGAGCGTTCTCAAGAAGAGTTCTTCCATACCTTTAACGCGCTGCTTGAAGGCAATCAACAGATCATCCTAACGTCTGACCGTTATCCAAAAGAGATCAACGGGGTAGAAGATCGTCTTAAATCTCGCTTCGGCTGGGGTTTGACGGTAGCAATTGAGCCACCAGAGCTTGAGACGCGTGTTGCGATCTTGATGAAGAAAGCTGAAGACCACCAAATTCACCTTGCGGATGAAGTGGCGTTCTTTATTGCCAAGCGTCTGCGCTCTAACGTTCGTGAGCTGGAAGGTGCATTGAACCGTGTTATCGCTAACGCAAACTTCACTGGCCGCCCGATTACGATCGACTTCGTGCGTGAAGCACTGCGTGACTTACTTGCCCTGCAAGAAAAACTGGTCACTATTGATAACATTCAAAAGACAGTCGCTGAGTACTACAAAATCAAAGTCGCTGATCTATTGTCTAAGCGTCGTTCTCGTTCTGTTGCTCGTCCACGTCAATTGGCGATGGCACTGGCGAAAGAGCTAACAAACCACAGCTTGCCTGAGATTGGCGATGCATTCGGTGGTCGTGACCACACGACGGTACTGCATGCTTGTCGTAAGATTGCTCAGCTGCGTGAAGAGAGCCACGACATTAAAGAAGATTATTCGAACTTGATTCGTACCCTTTCTTCTTAATACACAGTATTCTTAACCTTAATAAGCAGAATCTTGGCCACGTACTATTACGCAGTGCCATTTAGACCGTAAGAGCAAGATATGAAATTTACCATTGAACGTAGTCACCTGATTAAGCCATTACAACAAGTATCTGGCGCACTCGGTGGCAGGCCAACGCTTCCAATTCTAGGAAACCTACTGATTAAAGTAGAAGATAACGTGTTGTCGATGACAGCGACGGATCTAGAAGTTGAACTGATCAGCCGTGTAACGCTTGAAGGTGATTTCGAAGCGGGTAGCATTACCGTACCTTCACGTAAATTCCTAGATATCTGCCGTGGATTGCCAGATAACTCAGTGATCACGGTGGTATTGGATGGTGACCGTATTCAGGTTCGCTCTGGTCGTAGCCGCTTCTCTTTAGCAACATTACCTGCGGCAGATTTTCCAAATATTGAAGACTGGAGCAGTGAAGTTGAAGTGTCAGTGACACAAGCTGAACTTCGCGGTCTTATCGAGAAAACACAATTCTCAATGGCGAACCAAGATGTTCGTTACTACCTCAACGGTATGTTGTTTGAGATTGAAGGCTCTATCCTGCGCAGCGTGGCGACCGATGGTCACCGTATGGCAGTATCTCAAGCACAACTGGGTGCGGATTTTGCTCAGAAGCAGATCATTGTTCCTCGTAAAGGTGTGCAAGAGCTAGTGAAGCTATTGGATGCACCTGAACAGCCAGTAACACTACAAATCGGTAACTCTAACGTGCGTGCGGAAGTGAACAACTATGTCTTCACTTCTAAGTTAGTAGATGGTCGTTTCCCTGATTATCGCCGCGTAATGCCGCAAAATACCACCAAGACACTTGAAGCTGGCTGTGATGAATTACGTTCAGCATTTTCTCGTGCTGCGATTCTATCGAATGAAAAATTCCGTGGTGTTCGCGTTAATCTTGCGGATAGCGAGATGCGTATTACCGCGAACAACCCAGAGCAAGAAGAAGCAGAAGAAGTACTCGATGTTAACTTCGACGGTGATGCTCTAGAGATTGGCTTTAACGTAAGCTACGTATTGGATGTTCTGAACACACTGCGTTGTGAACAGGTTCGTATCTCAATGTCAGACGCCAATGCGAGTGCTCTTATTGAGAACGCACAAGATGACAGCGCGATGTACGTTGTTATGCCAATTCGCTTATAAGCTGCCCCATGTTGACCTACCGAGTCGTGATTGAAGATTAATATGAAGACGTTATGCCTTTATCGCGCTTAATTGTTAAGCAGTTTAGAAATATTGAAGCCTGTGACATTCAACCGTCATCAGGCTTTAACTTTCTTATAGGGGCTAACGGAAGCGGCAAAACCAGTGTCCTTGAAGCTGTGTATCTGCTCGGACATGGTCGCTCATTCAAGAGTTCACTTACCGGTCGTATCATACAAAACGAGTGTAGTGAGCTGTTTGTACATGGCCGTTTTATGACCTCGGATCAATTTGAGCTGCCAATTGGCATTAATAAGCAGCGCGATGGCACGACAGAGGTTAAAATAAGCGGTCAAACTGGGCAAAAGTTGGCTCAGTTAGCTCAAGTCTTACCTTTGCAGTTGATTCACCCCGAAGGGTTTGATTTACTGACAGATGGACCTAAGCATCGCCGAGCATTCATTGATTGGGGAGTCTTCCACAGTGAGTCGGGCTTTTATGATGCCTGGGGCAGGGTAAAGCGCCTCAATAAGCAGAGAAACGCCTTATTGAAAACGGCAACGCACTATCGAGAGCTGAGCTATTGGGACCAAGAATTGGCCCGTTTAGCAGAAAGCATCAGTCAGTGGCGTGCCACCTACGTTGATCAGCTCAAAGAAGTCGCCGAAGAAATCTGTGCGACCTTCCTTCCTGAGTTTGAGATAAAGATTAACTACTATCGTGGCTGGGACAAAGACACCCCGTACGCCGATATATTAGAAAAGAATTTTGAAAGGGATCAGCAGCTTGGTTACACCTTTAGTGGGCCAAACAAAGCGGATCTGAAGATAAAAGTGAACGGCACTCCAGTGGAAGATGTCTTGTCACGAGGTCAATTGAAGTTGATGGTGTGCGCGCTACGAGTAGCACAAGGGCAACACCTCACTCAAATGACAGGTAAGCAGTGCATCTATTTGATAGATGACTTCGCTTCCGAATTAGATAGCCAACGCCGAGCACGTCTTGCTGAGTGTTTAAAGGCGACCCAGGCTCAAGTTTTTGTAAGCTCTATTACCGCTGATCAGATTGCAGATATGCATGACGAAAATAGCAGGATGTTTCATGTGGAACATGGCAAAATAGAGCAAGGATAATTAGTCAGAGAGTAACTATGTCAGATAATTACGATTCATCGAGTATTAAAGTACTGAAGGGTCTGGATGCGGTACGTAAGCGTCCTGGAATGTACATTGGCGACACGGATGATGGTACCGGTCTGCACCACATGGTTTTTGAGGTGGTAGATAACTCTATTGATGAAGCGCTAGCTGGTCACTGTAATGACATCATTGTAACTATCCATGAAGATAGTTCTGTGTCTGTGAGCGATGACGGCCGTGGTATTCCAACAGAATTGCACCCAGAAGAAAACGTATCT
This sequence comes from Vibrio sp. 10N.261.51.C6, assembly GCF_041471785.1. Lineage (NCBI taxonomy): Bacteria > Pseudomonadati > Pseudomonadota > Gammaproteobacteria > Vibrionales > Vibrionaceae > Vibrio > Vibrio sp. 10N.261.51.C6. The sequence continues at coordinate 59,553 of NZ_JBFRPB010000053.1, forward strand.
GCAGCCGAAGTAATCATGACGGTTCTTCACGCTGGTGGTAAGTTCGATGATAACTCGTACAAGGTATCTGGTGGTCTGCACGGTGTTGGTGTTTCAGTAGTTAACGCACTTTCTAAGCAAGTTACTCTTACTATCCACCGCGGTGGCAAAATCCACACTCAAACCTACAGCCACGGTGAGCCTCAAGCGCCACTAGCGGTTATCGGTGACACGGATAAAACAGGTACAGAGATTCGTTTCTGGCCGAGTGAAGAAACCTTCACTAACATCGAGTTCCATTACGACATTTTAGCTAAGCGTCTACGTGAGCTATCATTCTTGAACTCAGGTGTATCAATTAAGCTAATTGACGAGCGCGAAGAAGACAAAATGGATCACTTCGAATACGAAGGCGGTATCCAAGCGTTTGTTGAACACCTTAATACTAACAAAACGCCAATCATCCAAAAAATCTTCCACTTTAACTCTGAGCGCGAAGACGGTATTACCGTTGAAGTTGCGATGCAGTGGAATGACGGCTACCAAGAAAACATCTACTGTTTCACCAACAACATCCCTCAACGCGATGGTGGTGCTCACTTAGCAGGTTTCCGTGCGGCGCTAACGCGTACTCTGAACAGCTTCATGGACAAGGAAGGCTTCTCTAAGAAAGCGAAGACGGCGACCTCTGGTGATGATGCTCGTGAAGGTCTGACGGCGATTGTTTCTGTTAAAGTGCCTGATCCTAAGTTCTCAAGCCAAACTAAAGATAAGCTGGTTTCTTCAGAAGTGAAGTCTGCCGTTGAATCTACAATGGGTGAGAAGTTGTCTGAGTTCCTTATTGAGAACCCAGGTGAAGCGAAAACAGTTTGTTCTAAAATTATTGATGCAGCACGTGCTCGTGATGCAGCGCGTAAAGCTCGTGAAATGACTCGTCGTAAAGGCGCATTAGATTTAGCGGGTCTTCCTGGTAAGCTTGCTGACTGTCAGGAAAAAGATCCTGCACTGTCTGAACTATATATTGTGGAAGGAGATTCTGCTGGCGGTTCAGCTAAGCAGGGGCGTAACCGTAAGAACCAAGCAATCCTACCGCTGAAAGGTAAAATCCTTAACGTAGAGAAAGCACGTTTCGATAAAATGCTGTCTTCTCAAGAAGTAGCAACGCTAATCACCGCTCTTGGTTGTGGTATTGGTCGTGACGAATACAACCCAGATAAACTGCGTTACCACAACATCATCATCATGACCGATGCCGATGTCGATGGTTCTCACATCCGTACCCTGCTACTGACGTTCTTCTACCGTCAAATGCCAGAGCTGATTGAACGTGGCTACATCTACATTGCTCAACCGCCACTTTACAAAGTGAAGAAAGGTAAGCAAGAGCAGTACATTAAAGATGAAGATGCGATGAACCAGTATCAAGTATCTTTGGCTTTAGACAACGCAGAACTGCACGTAAACCCTGAAGCGCCAGCATTTGCAGGTGAAGGTTTAGAGAAGCTTGTTCAGCAATACAATGCAGGCATCAAGCTTGTTGATCGTATGAGCCGCCGTTACCCACGCGCATTGGTTCACGAACTGATTTACGTTCCTCGTCTAACGGCCGAGCAGTGTCATGATGACGCGGCAGTTGAAGCTTGGGGTAAGCAGCTTGTTGAACAGCTAAACGCGAAAGAAGTAGGTGCAAGCCAATACAGCCTTGAAGTTGAAAAACACGAAGAGCTAGGCTTAAGCGTTCCTAAGATTGTGGTTCGTACTCATGGTGTGACTCATGAACACCTACTAAGCATCGATCTTATTAACTCTAAAGAGTTTGGTAAGCTAGCGGATCTTTCTGAAGCTCTTGATGGCTTGATTGAAGAAGGCGCTTACATTAAGCGTGGTGAGCGTACTCAAGAAGTTTCTAGCTTCGTTGATGCTCTGAACTGGTTAGTGAAAGAGTCTCGTCGTGGTCTAAGCCTACAGCGATACAAAGGTCTAGGTGAGATGAACCCTGATCAACTTTGGGAAACCACGATGGATCCTGAAACTCGCCGTATGATGCAAGTAACAATTGAAGACGCTGTTGGTGCTGATTTGTTGTTTACGACGCTAATGGGTGACCAAGTTGAACCTCGTCGTAACTTCATCGAAGAGAATGCACTGAAAGTAGCAAACCTAGACGTTTAGTCTCTTTGATACTTCGCTCTTTGGCTTAATTTCTGTGTCAGAGGTGCTCACATACATTCGTATGCTCCGCGCCTCTTCCTTGAACTAAAGCCAAATAGCTTCGTCTCAAAAAACTAAAATCATTTTAAAGCACTATCCTTTGGATGGTGCTTTTTTATGTTTGTAAGATATTGAAAAATATTGAGTTGCAAAAATAATTGAAAATAACCCCTTGAAACTATTTTGCTCAATCCATATATCTATTTGTGAAGAGGATGACTGTCTTGCTCTACAAGAGAAGAAACAGAACCTTCATTACCGCTAACGAAGTATCGCTCAATAGAGGATAACTTTGGCAGCACACAACTTAAAAATTGATTCATTGCCATGTCCCAGCGTTGTCGCCAATAGAGGTGAAACCCGAGGAATGCGAATTGAATCTCTTAGCTGTTTACTGGGTCACACACAGGTTAGATCCAAGTAAAATTCGCAGCTAAGACTATTGCTTACTAAAAGGATAGCATTATGAGAACTGTAGATTTCACTCCACTTTACCGCAACGCAATCGGCTTCGATCGTCTATTCAACATGATGGAAGCGAATACATCGAAGAACTCTTCTGGCGGTTACCCTCCATACAACATCGAGCAAAAAGACGAGAACAACTACCGTATTACTATGGCAGTCGCTGGTTTTGCTGATGACCAATTAGATCTGACTCAGAAAGAGAACATGCTAATTGTGAAAGGTGAGCGTAAAGCAGAAGCAGAGAAAACCTTCGTATACCAAGGTATCGCAGAGCGCGATTTCGAGCGTAAATTCCAACTGGCTGACTACGTAAAAGTGGTAGGTGCAAGCATGGAAAATGGTCTTCTTCACATCGACCTCGAACGCGAAATCCCAGAAGCGATGCAACCACGTAAGATTGCTATCAATGGTAATAGTTTACTAGAAGGCTAATTACTGTTAGCTCCTTAGAGCTAAAAAATATCGGGAAGTAAAAGTGAAAGAGCACCTAATGAGGTGCTCTTTTTGTATTTGACCTGCGGTAAGCTAAAAGCTCTTATTACTGCTCTGAGTAAGCCTTTTTCACTTCTTCAGCAATGATAGCAATGCCTTTCTGCATCGCCTCATCATCTTGTACGTAGTTCATGCGTAAGCACTGGTGAGCATGATCCCACTCGTCTTCTTGGCCGATAAAGAAGTATTCACCCGGAACAATCAATACGCCGCGAGCTTTAAGGCGGTCGTACAGTTCCATTGTGGTGATCGGCAGCTCATCAAACCATAGCCATAAGAAGATAGCGCCTTCAGGCTTGTGAATACGGAAGCGAGGGTCGTCGATAGCGTCTTGTAACAGTTCAACTGCACGTAGTGACTTATCTTTATAGAAAGGTTTGATTACCTCGCTACTTAAGCGCAGTAAATCGCCTTTTTCAATCATGTGATTGGCAATTGCAGGGCCAACACTGTTTGGCGCTAAGCTAATGATGCCATTCATGTTGGTCAATGCTTGTGTTACTTCTTCACTCGCAATTACGATACCGCAACGCACACCCGGCAAACCAAGCTTAGAAAGGCTCATGCACAGAATCGTATTTTCATTCCAGAGCGGTTCGACATCTTCAAAGATGATGTTAGGAAACGGCAGGCCGTAAGCATTGTCGATCAGCAGTGGGATGCTGTTTTCACGCGCCAGTTTATCCAGTTTACGCACTTCTTCGTCGGTCAGTACGTTACCCGTTGGGTTGGTTGGACGAGATGCACAGATAGCCGCGACTGAGTCATCAACCTTTAGTTGTTCAAAATCAACGTGGTATTTAAACTGACGGTTTTCTAGCAGTTCGATCTCTGGGTGGTAAGAGATAAAAATATCGTCATCAATACCCGCGTCGCCGTAGCCGATGTATTCCGGTGCGATCGGCAGTAGGATTTTCTTATGTGAGCCGTCAGGCTGTTGGCCTGCTAGCAGGTTGAATAGGTAGAAGAAGCCACTTTGACTGCCATTAGTCAGGCTTATGTTCTTCTCGCTGATGTCCCAACCGTAGGTCTCTTTCAGCATTGCCGCTAACGATTTGATGAAGCTGTCTTTACCCTGCGGACCATCGTAGTTGGCGAGGGCGGCGATGAGTTCTCCACTGGCGAGCATGTCGGCACTGGCTTGGTTAAAGTAATCGAGCATGGCAGGGATAGCGGCTGGGTTGCCACCACCGAGCATGATAGCGCCAGGAGTGCGCAGGCCATCATTCAAATCATCCATTAAACGAGTGATTCCAGAGTATCGATTAAACTTTTCGCCAAACTTAGAGAACTGCATTACTAATTTTACCTAATTCATTGTGATTGCTTGTTACGTGTCATTAAGGCAGACCTTATGTCTGCCATCAGTGTATTCCTTGAACATACCGCAATGTTTTTGCGACGCATAGCGCCAAATGCTCTAACACGTAAAAAACTTCTATAAAGTTTGGTTAATGAGTGACAGCTTGCTTATTGAACGTACCTTTAGCGATAAAAAAGGAGAAGCCTAAGCTTCCCCTTTAGTTTCTGGTGTTTATGTTAATGAAGGTTTAGTTCGAACCGGTATAAACGACTAATACCTTGTCATCTTGGTATTGGCGTTCGAACGCATAGTAGCCCTTGCTGTTACGGATGATGTGCTTACCCTGAGCAACGGCTGGGTGGCGTTGGCGGAATTGGCCAAGCGCTTGCCAGTGTTCTAGCAGCTCTGCACGTTCGCCAGTGATTTGATCCCAAGGCATGTCTGAGCGTGTGCCTTGCATTGGATCAGAACCCGTTGGGCCAAAGTCTCGGGCGATTTCATCGCCGTAATAGATCTGTACCGCACCGGGAGCCAGCATCAACGCGTTTGCAGCTTTGGTTTGTTTTGCAAAGTCACTGCCATGTTGTGTCCAGAATAGCGAGGTGTCGTGAGACGAAAGGTAACTCAGTACGTTGAACTCGCTGTCGTTGTTGATCTTCTCTGCGTATCGAAGGTAATCAGCATCAAGATCGGATAGGCACTTGAGCGCCTTTGGTGCGATATCACTCTGGAATTCAAAGTTGATGATCGAATCAAATCCGTTAGCGAAGTAATCTGATTTGACCACGCTGTGTGCCCATACTTCGCCAGTCATCCAGAAGGGTAAGTCATCCAAGGCCTTGTCTGGGTTGTTCTGTTTCCACTCGGCAAGTGCCTGGTTGGTGCTCTCTTTCAGTTCTGCCCATGCTTCGAGTTCAACGTGTTTAGCGGTATCGACCCTGAAACCATCGACACCATATTCGCGCACCCAATCCGATAACCAAGTGATTAAATGGTTACGAGGTGTTTTGAGTTCATCGGTCGCGCTGGTGGACTTATTGCGATAGAAATTAGGCAGCCCGATTGTCTCTGTCGACTCTGTTTTGAAATCAGGCAGATGCGCCAAAGACATGGTGAGGTTATTGTAGCCCGGAGAGTCATAGGCGCCGATATCGCTGCGTAGCCAAGCTTTGCCCCACCACTTTTCCCACGCTTCTTTGTCGCTGTAAGAGATGTAGTTGTTGAAGTAGTGCCAGTTCTGACCTTTGGCAGGTTGCCAATCTGTCCAGTTTTCGCCAAGTGTTTGTTTGGCTTCTTCGTCAGTTAGGTTGAGCTTACCAAAATCAAACTCTTGCATGTCGGCAAGCGTCGCATAGCCGGTGTGGTTCATTACCACATCCCAAACAACACGAATGCCTTTGCTATGCGCGGTATCGATGAAGGTTTTTAGCTCGTCTTCGGTGCCCATGTTGTCATCGAGCTTGGTCCAATCTTGATGGTAGTAGCCGTGGTAGCCGTAGTGTTTGAAGTCACCTCGATCACCGCCGCCAACCCAGCCGTGGATTTGCTCTAACGGAGACGTTATCCAGATAGCATTAGCACCGAGTGATTCTATGTAATCGAGTTTTTCGGTTAAGCCTGCCAAGTCACCACCGTGGAAGGTGCCGATTTCGTCTTGTCCATCTTGGCTGCGACCGTAACTGTTGTCGTTATCAGGATTACCATTGTGGAAACGGTCAGTCATTACGAAGTAAACCGTGGCGTTATCCCAACTAAAGTCAGCTTTGGTTTCTGGTTCTACTTTCTCAAGCAGCAGAACACCTTGGCTATTTTCTGCTGGCTGCATGGTGACGCTGCCATTCGTTACTGTGACTTGTTTGCCTGAAAGAGCGTCTCTAACCACGGTGCCATCATCAAAGGTTTGAGCAACGTCGATGATGGTTGGTTCGTCACTAGGAACCGGACAAGCAAAGCTTTGTACTTGTTGTTGCTTCGGCTTTATCTGAACGGTCAGTTCATTGGTTTGTGGGTTGAGCATAAACTGATAGGTGTTAGCGCGAAAGATCTTGATATCTAATTCAGACTTCTCGGCGCAGTCGTCTAGGCGAAGGGGTTTATTGAATTTGATGCGGTTTTCTTCAGCCAGCGCATAGTTGGTGCCACAGGTATTTTGAGTATCGCTGATAGAGAAGGTATAGCTACCTTTCGCGAGTTCCTGTTCTGCAATCACGGTGCCTTTACCGGATGATTCGAATACGACAGTGTCGTTATCAATTGTCAGTAATAGGTTGTTGTCACTGGTTTGGCTGCATGCGCTGAGTGCGAGTATTGAAAGCGCGAGTACTGTTTTTTTCATTGTTCCCTTCCCCTGAATAAACAGGTCAGTTATAGCAAACAATGCCCTCTACAGTCTGAGTGCTGTTTCATTCAGTTAATCAATAAGACCTCTACAAACAAATGCTTGGTTCACAAAAACAAAAAGGGAAGCTTTCGCTTCCCTTTGGGTGTTTACCGTTAATTACTCAGAGTATGACTTAGAGTAATTGTCTCACTTGTGCTTATTTTTGCAGTAGAGAGATGTCAGCAATCTGTAGGAACAGGTTACGTAGGTTGTTCAGTAGCGTTAGACGGTTCTTCTTAAGCGCTTCGTCATCAGCCATAACCATTACGTTATCGAAGAATGCATCAACTGGTTCACGTAGATCAGCAAGCTTGCTTAGGGCTTCTTGGTAGTTACCTGTTGCGAATGCTGGTTCTAGTGCTTCCGTCATTACTTCAACGTTTTCAGCCAGTGCTTTCTCTGCGTCTTCTTGAAGAAGCGTTAGGTCGATTTCAGCTGGTAGCTCGCCATCGAATTTCGCAAGGATATTACCTACACGCTTGTTCGCTGCTGCTAGTGCTTCTGCTGCTTCCAGTTCACGGAAGTGAGAAACCGCTTTAACACGTTGGTCAAAGTCAGCAGGCTTAGTTGGACGACGTGCTAGTACCGCTTGGATGATATCAACGCTGAAACCAGCATCTTGGTACCATGCGCGGAAACGACCTAGCATGAAGTCGATAACGTCAGCTTCTACGTTTTTGTTAGTCAGCTTGTCGCCTAGTAGCTCTTTCGCTTTACCGATTAGATCGGTTAGGTCTAGGTTGTAGCCGTTTTCAACGATGATACGTAGCACACCTAGAGACGCACGACGAAGTGCAAATGGGTCAGAACCTTTTGGTGCTTGGCCAATACCGAAGATACCTACGATAGTGTCTAGCTTGTCTGCCATTGCTACTGCTGAAGAGATACCCGTGCTTGGTAGATCGTCACCCGCGAAACGAGGCATGTATTGCTCGTAAAGTGCCAGTGCAACTTGCTCGTCTTCACCGTCGTGAGTCGCGTAGTGCATGCCCATCACACCTTGAGTATCCGTAAATTCGAATACCATAGAGGTCATTAGGTCACACTTAGCCAGTAGGCCTGCGCGCTTAGACTTCTCAACGTCAGCATCGATTTGCTCAGCGATGTAGCCAGCAAGTTCTGTGATGCGGTCTGTTTTATCTTTGATAGTACCCAGCTGCTTCTGGAAGATAGCTTGGTCTAACTCAGCAAGACGGTCGATCAGCGGACGCTTACGGTCTGTGTTGAAGAAGAATTCAGCATCAGCAAGACGTGGACGTACAACTTTCTCGTTACCTTCGATAACGTGACGAGGCTCTTTAGACTCGATGTTTGATACGAAGATAAAGTTAGGAAGTAGCTTCTTGTTTTCATCGTAAACAGGGAAGTACTTTTGGTCACCTTTCATGGTGTAAACCAAAGCTTCAGAAGGTACTTTTAGGAACTCTTCTTCAAACTTCGCTGTAAGTACTACTGGCCATTCAACCAGAGACGTTACTTCTTCAACAAGGTCATCTTCTAGGTCAGCTTTACCGCCAACCGCTGCTGCCGCTTTTTGAGAGTCAGCAAGGATGATTGCTTTACGCGCTTCGTAATCCGCCATTACTTTACCGCGCTCTTCTAGGATCGCAGGGTATTGGTCAGCAGAGTCGATTGTGAACTCTTGTTCGCCCATGAAACGGTGGCCACGGATAGTACGAGCAGATGCTACGCCTAGGATTTCGCCTTCAACAAGCTCATCACCTAGTAGTACTGTTAGTGTTTTTACTGGACGGATAAATTGAATGTCTGAGTTACCCCAGCGCATTGCTTTAGGAATTGGTAGGCCAGCCAGTGCTTTCGCAGCAATGTCCATCACCAATTCTTGAACTGGTTTGCCAGCTACTTCTTGTTTGAAAAGAAGCCACTCGCCTTTGTCTGTTTTCAGACGGTCAGCTTGCTCAACAGTAATACCGTTACCACGAGCCCAACCTTGTGCCGCTTTGGTCGCGTTGCCTTCAGCATCGAACGCCACAGAAACAGCAGGGCCACGTTTCTCAACCACTTTGTCTGCTTGGCCTTCAGCCAGTGCAGTTACTTTAAGTGCTAGACGACGAGGTGCTGCGTACCACTTGATGCCTTCGTGAGAAAGCTCAGCCGTTTTAAGACCTGCTTCAAAGTTAGAAGCAAACGCTTCTGCTAGAGAACGAAGTGCTGTTGGTGGAAGCTCTTCCGTACCCAGTTCAATTAGAAAATTCTTCGCCATGATTATTTGTCCTTCTTACACATTGGGAAGCCAAGCGCTTCACGTGACGCGTAGTACGCTTCAGCAACTGATTTAGTCAGGTTGCGGATACGAAGGATGTAACGTTGACGCTCTGTTACAGAGATAGCTTTGCGCGCATCAAGGATGTTGAATGCGTGACCTGCTTTTAGAATGCGCTCGTAAGCTGGAAGCGGCAGTGGCTTCTCAAGCTCAAGTAGCTCTTTACACTCTTTCTCGCACTGGTCGAAGAAAGTGAATAGGAAATCTACGTCTGCGTGCTCGAAGTTGTACGTCGATTGCTCAACTTCGTTTTGGTGGAAGATGTCACCGTAAGTCACGTTAGAACCGTCTGGTGCTACGTTCCATACTAGGTCGTAAACAGAATCTACTTCCTGGATGTACATTGCTAGACGCTCGATACCGTAAGTGATCTCGCCAGTTACTGGCTTACACTCAAGGCCGCCAACCTGTTGGAAGTAAGTAAACTGAGTTACTTCCATGCCGTTTAGCCATACTTCCCAACCAAGGCCCCATGCGCCTAGTGTTGGGTTTTCCCAGTTATCTTCAACGAAGCGAATGTCGTGAACAAGTGGGTCAACACCAAGAACCTCTAGGGAGCCTAGGTACAACTCTTGGATATTGTCTGGCGATGGTTTTAGCGCTACTTGGAATTGGTAGTAGTGCTGCAGACGGTTCGGGTTTTCACCGTAACGGCCATCGGTCGGACGACGAGAAGGTTGAACGTAAGCTGTAGACATTGGCTCTGGGCCAAGTGCTCGTAGACATGTCATTGGGTGAGAGGTGCCTGCACCTACTTCCATATCTAGAGGTTGAACAATGGTACAACCGTTTTGAGCCCAGTAATCCTGCAGCGCGAGGATCATTCCCTGGAAGGTTTTGATATCGTATTTTTGCATAGTCAGGTTCGCGCGATTCTTTTAAATGAATGAGAAAAATAACCTCTGAGTATACCGAGATATTTGTAAAGCGAGTAGGGGTAATCTTGTTTAATTAGTGGTCTAAAATGTCGTTTAGTGGATTTTTGTGCCTTTAATGTTTGTTTTTCGGCACAAGTGGATATTTTGATAACTTTGACACTTGTGTTTGAAAGCATGGGCTATTAAAATCTCGCGGTCTTTGGGGAGTAGCTTACTTATTCATATCCTATTGAATGAGTTCGTTCGTCAACATAATTGATGCAAAATCATCATGGCGTTCGAGGCAACCACCACCTTGGTGGTGCTTAGCAAGACCATAGACAAGCATCGTGAACCGGGATGGGGCGCGAGGTTTGTCTTTGGTTAAATATAATAATCCCCATCCCAAATGAGCATGTCGTGAGCGTTTTAGCAATTTCAATTACAACTGTCGCCTTAGCCGAGATCGGTGATAAGACTCAGTTGCTATCTCTTTTATTAGCCAGTCGATATCGCAAGCCGATACCTATCATCGCAGCTATCTTCTTTGCCACCATTGCCAATCATGCCCTTGCAGCATGGCTCGGGGTCGTGGTTGCTGATTATCTTTCACCTGAAGTATTAAAGTGGGTGCTGGTGGTCAGTTTCATTGCGATGGCTGGCTGGATTTTGATTCCCGATAAGTTAGATGACGATGAACAGATCTCAAACCGAGGACCGTTTGTCGCCAGTTTTATCGCTTTCTTTATTGCTGAGATCGGCGATAAAACCCAAATTGCGACCTCTATCCTAGGGGCTCAATATGCGGATGCATTAGCGTGGGTGATTCTGGGTACAACCATTGGTATGTTGCTGGCAAATGTGCCTGTGGTGATCATCGGTAAGCTGTCTGCTGATAAGATGCCTCTTGATCTGATTCGTAAGATCACAGCCTCGCTATTCGTGGGTTTAGCTATCGCTGCTGCGTTTTACTCGTAAGTGTTTTGAGTCTTATTATACTCAATCAGTAGAGTAATGTGTTGTAGGTCATACTCTTACAGTATTGTGGGGTTTATCGAGCGAATGGACATATAACTGTCATACTTGTCATGATATTTTAATCTTGTGAGTTAAGAACACGAGGGCATGATTATGTTGACGCGTTATATGGGTATTACTCCACAAAGCCAAAGTTATCTATTTACTTTTGGTCTTGCACTTACACTGTTAGGCATGGTGTTGACGGACATGTGGCTGCCAATGGTCGCGGGTGCCATCATCATGACTGCACTTGCGGTAGAGGCTTGGATTCGGGTCGCGCATATTATTCCGATGCGCAAAGATATCCGAGAAATTCAGCATCAGCTGGAGCATCTGCAAAACAAATCTAGAAGCGAATAAACAAAAAGCCGCTCGTACTCTGAGTTCTGTTTAAGAACATAAGGTACGAGCGGCTTTTTTGATACTTGATAGTCGGTGGGGCGTTACGCCTCCAATCCCTTTCTGATCAAATACTGGTAAGGCAACGTTTCTGTTGCTTGGCCTACCAACTGGTGATCCATGAATCGACAAAAGCTCGGAATATCTCGAGTTGTCGAAGGATCGTCAGCTTTTACCAGTAACACATCGCCATCCTGCATGTTTCTAATTGTCTTCCTGACCATCATTACTGGTTCCGGGCAACGCAGGCCTTCAGCTTCTAAAGTATGGGTTGCCAGTTCAGGTTTGAATGTCATGGTTTGTATCTCTATATCTATCTAACGAGTGAATAATACGTCTGCAGAAAAAATATGCAATAAGTGCTTGGCAAACAGAATCATTTCCTATAACTTAGTTAACAAGTTGATAACAACTTGAAGCAAAGGCAACTAGCTAAGGAGTGGCGATGTTGACAGGATTAGATAGATTAACAATTTATTCGGTTCTCTGTTTTATTTCTTTTTGTGCGTTAGTACTACGCTCATCGACAGAGACCTCACTGATGCCTATTTTTGGCATAGTAGCAACGATTATTGGTATTTGGGTAGAGATGCGCCGTTGGCAAGGCATAGCCGAAGAGCAAGAGCACTAACCCGAATACAGCAAGCGAATTCCGATACGACAACATTCCGACACTATCCCCAAATTTTCTTGGGCTTCCCCGCGTAATTGCGGGATTTTTTTTATCTAAAGCATGCTATAAACAACTTAGTGACTAATGGCAATCGTATACAGCTAGGTAAGTGGCGTGGAATTAGAAGACATCTATCGTAGAGACCTTAATTTATTGGTCGCTTTAAAGGTATTGATTGAAGAGGGCAGCGTAAGCCAGGCCGCGCTTCGTCTTAACTTAAGCCAATCCGCAACCAGTCGAGTATTAGGGCGTTTAAGAGAATTACTAAACGATCCGTTGTTTACACGTCAAGGTCAGCACCTTATTCCTACCAAGAAAGCACTCGAGATCAGTCAGCGTATTGATCAGCCTTTGGAGTCTTTTCGCCAATTGCTGAGTCCGAGTGACTTTGACCCTTACTATTGCAGCGAACGTTTTCTGATCGCTACCACCGATTATGCGATGCAAACCATCTTGCCTTATGCGTTGCCTAAGATTTATGAACAAGCACCCAATATCTCTTTGGAGTTTGCTCCGTTGCAGCATGAGCATTTGTTTAAACAGCTCAGCACCGAACGCGTTGATATGGCGATCTGTCGTCCGAGTGGCAGCATTGCACCACTTCATCAAGAAGTCTTGGGGCCGGTTGGTGTATCGTGTCTGTTATCTAAAAACCATCCATTAGCCGATCAACCTTTAAGCCTTGAAGACTATGTTTCACTCCCACATGCGATGATTGCGATCAGTGATGGTGTTAAGGCTTTATTGGACAACGCTTTAGCTAATCAACAACCCAGAAAAATGGTACTGCGTGCTTATCACCTTGAAGCGGCATTGGCGATTGTCGATAGAATGCCGTTGGTGATTACTGTGCCTGCTGATTTGGCTTATTTGGTAGCAGAGCGTTATGACTTGGTTGTTAAGCCATTACCATTTGAATTTATGCCGTTTGATTACTCACTGATCTGGCACTCGCGTTGCGATTCTTCTGCTTCACAACAATGGTTAAGAAGAGTGGTAAAAGAAGAGTGTGGTGAGTTGATTCAAAAACGGATTGCGGATGTCGGTTTGGGTTAACCGGATCTGAGTCTGAGTTCACTTGACCCGAATGACAAAAACGCAAAAGGGCTGATAAAAATCAGCCCTTTGTTGTTTTGGGTTATCCAAGCCTAAAGCTGTTGCTTAAGGTTTGATAACTTTATGTTTGAGAGCCTATAGTTTAATGACTACGCGACCAGTGATTTGACCGTTAGTGATGTCTTCTGCTGCTTGAATTGCACCGTCTAAAGACACTTCTTTGGTTGCTTGAGCGTAGAAAGATTCTGGTAGTAGCTCAGCCAGTTGTTCCCACGCTTTAATACGTTTTTCACGAGGGCACATTACAGAATCAACACCTTGTAGGCGAACGTTACGCAGAATGAATGGCATTACCGTGGTTGGTAAGTCAAAACCGCCTGCTAGACCACACATCGCAACCGCACCGTTGTAATCAATTTGCGCCAATACTTTCGCAAGCACTTTGCTGCCTACCGTATCGATAGCGCCAGCCCACAGTTGTTTTTCTAGTGGCTTAGCTGGTTCTTCTAGTTCAGCACGCTCTACAATACGTGTCGCGCCTAGTGATTTAAGTAGTTCACCGTTTACAGAAGCACGGCCAGTCACTGCTGCCACTTTGTAGCCCAGTTGGTTTAGTAGAGTGATAGATACGCTACCTACACCGCCACTTGCGCCGGTAACTAGGATTTCACCGTCTTCTGGTTTGATGCCTGCATCTACGATAGCTTGCACACAAAGCATTGCCGTGAAGCCTGCTGTACCGATCGCCATGACTTTCTTAGCGTCTAGACCATTAGGCATTGGCACTAACCAATCACCGTTTAGGCTTGCTTTCTCAGCCATGCCGCCCCAGTGACCTTCACCAACACCCCAACCAGTTAGAACCACTTCGTCGCCTGCTTTGTAGCGAGGGTCATCAGATTGTGAAACCACACCAGAAAGGTCGATACCAGGAACCATAGGGAAGTTGCGAACAATGCGCCCTTTACCTGTAATCGCCAAACCATCTTTGTAGTTCAAAGAAGAGTAGCTAACATCAATCTTCACGTTACCTTCTGGTAATTGAGATTCTTCAATTTGAGAAACTGACGCGATAGTTTTTTTGTCTTCTTGGTTTAGTACAAGTGCTTTAAACATGATCTGCTCCGTGGAGGAATATTAGGAAACTGAAGTAACTTTAGTTGAATCATCCGAGAAAAAATAATGAAACATCAACATTGAATATATGCGTTTTGTGCATAGATGTCAGGGTTGGTTTTTCTCTCGTTGAGTTAGCTGAACACAATCGATGCATTGTTGGATGCCAAGCAATAAAAAGTGCAGCTATATAAATATAGCTGCACAAAAGATTACCCTTCAAATATTACAGTCAGTAAACGCTATGGGCGTTCAAATACCGTTGCAATACCTTGGCCTAAACCAATACACATAGTCGCCAAGCCGTATTTCACGTCTTGTGCTTCCATCAGGTTGATTAGCGTCGTCGAGATACGAGAACCAGAACAGCCTAGTGGGTGACCCAGAGCAATCGCACCGCCGTTAAGGTTTACTTTCTCGTCAACAACATCCAGTAGACCTAAGTCTTTAGCACAAGGTAGAGATTGAGCAGCAAACGCTTCGTTTAACTCAATCACACCCATGTCTTCAATGGTTAGTCCTGCACGTTTAAGTGCTTTTTGGGTTGCTGGTACTGGGCCGTAACCCATGATTGAAGGATCGCAGCCAGCGATAGCCATAGACTTCACGCGAGCGCGAATCTTAAGGCCAAGTGCGTTAGCTTTCTCTTCGCTCATGATAAGCATTGCAGAAGCACCATCAGACAGAGCTGATGAAGTACCTGCTGTTACTGTGCCGTTTGCTGGGTCAAATACCGGACGCAGCTGGGATAAGCCTTCAACTGTTGTCTCTGGGCGAATGACTTCGTCGTAATCCAGAGTGAACAGAGAACCGTCTGCAGCGTGAGCTTCGGTTGGCAGGATTTCATTTTTGAAACGACCTTCAACCGTAGCTGCTTGAGCGCGAGCATGTGAGCGTGCTGCGAATGCATCTTGGTCTTCACGGCTAATACCGTGCATTTTGCCTAACATCTCAGCGGTTAGCCCCATCATGCCGGCCGCTTTTGCTACGTGTTTTGACATGCCTGGGTGAAAATCAACACCATGGTTCATTGGTACGTGGCCCATGTGCTCCACACCACCAATCAGGCAGATTTCAGCATCACCAACCATGATAGAGCGAGTTGCATCATGCAAAGCTTGCATAGATGAACCACATAAACGGTTGACTGTTACAGCACCAATCTCAATCGGTAGACCAGCAAGCAAGGCAGCGTTACGTGCAACGTTGAAGCCTTGCTCTAGTGTTTGTTGTACACAACCCCAGTAAATATCTTCAATTTCGACAGGGTTTACTTCTGGGTTGCGCTCTAAAATGCCTTTCATCAAATGTGCAGACAGATCTTCAGCACGAGTGTGACGGAAAGCTCCACCTTTGGAACGTCCCATTGGGGTGCGAAGGCAATCAACAACAACTACATTTTTCATTTTGCTATTCCTTTTCCAAATGTGGGTTACAGAGAACTGGCTTGTTGGCTGTCGTAAAAGCTTTCGCCCTTCGCTGCCATATCAAGCAATAGTTGAGGAACTTGGTACATTGCACCTAAGTCTTGGTAGCTCTTCGCCATTTCAACGAAGTTACCAATGCCCACACTGTCTAAGTAGCGGAATACGCCGCCTCTAAATGGAGGGAAGCCTAAACCGTAAACCAGTGCCATATCCGCTTCTTGCGGTGTCGCGATAATGCCTTCTTCTAGACAAAGCACCACTTCGTTGATCATTGGAATCATCACGCGCTGGATAATTGTTTGGTCATCAAAATCTTGTGGTGCTTGACATACGTCAGCCAAGATAGGAAGAATGTCTTCAGAGAAGGTCTTCTTCGGACGACCACGCTTGTCTACGCTGTATGTGTAGAAACCGCTACCGTTTTTCTGACCGTATTTTTCAGCAACGTAAAGTGCATCAATCGCATCACGACCTTCTTTGCCCATACGCTCTGGGAAACCTTGTGCCATCACAGCTTGTGCGTGGTGTGCTGTGTCCAGGCCTACAACGTCTAGTAGGTAAGCAGGCCCCATTGGCCAACCGAACTTACGCTCCATGACTTTATCTATCTTAGTGAAATCAGCACCGTCGCGTAGCAACATGCTGAAACCGCCAAAGTAAGGGAAAAGTACACGGTTAACGAAGAAGCCTGGGCAGTCGTTAACAACGATTGGGGATTTACCCATCTTCGCTGCGTAAGCAACCACGCGATTGATGGTCTCTTCTGAAGTTTGTTCACCACGGATGATCTCAACCAAAGGCATGCGATGCACAGGGTTAAAGAAGTGCATGCCACAGAAGTTTTCTGGGCGCTTCAGTGATTTCGCTAGCAGGTTGATCGGAATTGTAGAGGTGTTTGATGTTAGAACCGTGTCTTCACCAACCAAACCTTCCACTTCGCTCAGTACTGCTGCTTTTACTTTCGGGTTTTCTACTACTGCTTCAACAATCACATCCGACTGTTCTACACCCGCGTAATGCAGGCTTGGAGTAATAGAAGACAGAATACCTGCCATCTTGAATCCATCTAAGCGACCGCGTGATAAGCGTTTATTCAACAGCTTAGATGCTTCGTTCATACCTAGATCAAGCGATGCTTGTGCGATGTCTTTCATCATCACTGGCACGCCTTTTAGAGCTGATTGGTAAGCAATACCGCCGCCCATGATACCTGCACCAAGTACGGCTGCACGCTCAGTTGCTTTGTTTGCTGACTTACCCGCTTGTTTCGCTAAGCCTTTGATGTACTGGTCATTCAGGAATAAGCCAACTAATGCTTTTGCTTCTTCCGATTTCGCTAGCTTAACGAAGTGCTTACGTTCGATGTCGAGTGCTGCATCGCGATTGCTGCGTGCTGCTTCTTCAATCGCAATCACAGAAGTAATCGGAGCTGGGTAGTGAGGCCCTGCTTTTTGAGCAACTAAGCCCTTCGCCATGGTAAAGCTCATCATCGCTTCGAGTTTGCTTAGTGAAAGCGCTGATGTCTTTTGTTTACGGCGTAGCTGCCAGTCTAATTTTTCATTAGCAGCCAGAGAAACGGTATTGATTGCCGATTCTAGTAACTGGTCTGTTTCAACAATCGCATCTAACAAGCCAACTTTAAGCGCTTCATCTGCACGGCATGCTTTGCCTTGCGTGATAATTTCCATTGCGCTGTCAGCACCGATAACACGAGGTAGGCGTACACAACCACCAAAACCAGGCATGATGCCAAGTTTGGTTTCAGGTAGGCCAATGCTGGTGGTCTTGTCACCGATACGGAAATCGGTAGCGAGTACACATTCACAGCCGCCGCCAAGGGCATGGCCACGCATCATTGAAAGAGTTGGGACAGGAAGGTCTTCGAGCTTGCTGAAGATTGAATTAGCGAATCTTAACCATTCATCAAGTTCTGCTTCTGGCTTAGCAAATAGGCCAAGAAATTCAGTGATGTCTGCGCCTACAATGAACGCGTCTTTGTTTGAAGTTAAGATTAAACCACGTAATCCTGCGTGAGCATTAAGAGCATCTAACGCTTTATCTAGTGATTCTAAAGTAGCAAGGTCGAGTTTGTTTACAGAGGCTGGTGCACAGAAGCTTAATTCCGCAATACCATCTTGTAATTCCTTTACCTGTAGGGTGTTAGCTTGGTAAATCATTGTCTATCTCCATGACATACAATCCACGATTGTTTGAGAGAATCTTGTTATCTTTCTATTATTGTAGAATACCTGGTAAGACCAGTTATCTTAGTCTGTACCTCTGCTTGATTAATTTCAATACATTTTTTAAACAATTGTTTAACATTGTGCGATGACACAGATCCTCTAACCCTTATTATTCACGCGTGATACACTTCGTCGCTCTTATTAACTAAGTTAACGATATGAATGAACAGCCTTATTTAATACCTTCTGCGTCGGCTCTGTTTGAAGAAGAGATAAAAAAGAGCGTCTTTATTACGCATCTTGCTCATACTCCAAGTGTTGAAGCTGCAAAACAGTTCGTAGAACAGGTGAAAAAAGAGCATTCTTCAGCGAGGCATAACTGTTGGGGTTTTGTTGCTGGTCGACCTGAAGACTCAATGCTTTGGGGTTTCAGTGATGATGGTGAACCCTCGGGTACAGCGGGTAAGCCTATCTTGGCGCAACTATCGGGCTCTGGTGTCGGTGAATTAACGGCTGTTGTGACGCGCTACTCTGGCGGAATTAAGCTTGGAACCGGCGGTTTGGTTAAGGCTTACGGCGGTGGCGTACAACAAGCTCTCAAGCTGCTTCAAACTATCGAGAAAAAAATAACCACAAAATTACGGCTAGAGTTAGACTATGGCTTTGTGCCGATCGCACAATCCATCATGGCTCAGCATCAGGCTGTTGAGGTCCAAGCGGATTATGGTGTTCAAGTTGAGCTTATTATTGAAATAGAGCTCCTTCAGGTAGATTCGTTTACCCAAACCATGATCAATAAAAGCGGTGCTAAGGCACTGGTAACGAAAGTCAAAGACAACTAGGAAGTGTGAAGCATTTCGCTTCGTTCAATAGCTCATGCAATTTCGCTCAATTATTCGAATCGTCGGATTATTATTAGCACTTTTTAGTGTATCAATGCTTGCTCCTGCGCTCGTCGCACTGATCTATCGAGATGGTGCGGGTGTGCCATTTGTGACGACCTTCTTCGTTCTCTTATTCTGTGGAGCAACTTGCTGGTTTCCAAACCGACGCTATAAGCATGAATTGAAAGCGCGTGATGGCTTTTTGATTGTTGTTCTGTTTTGGACGGTAATCGGTAGTGCGGGTGCGCTGCCGTTTTTGATCGCCGATAACCCCAATGTGTCGGTAACCGATGCTTTCTTCGAATCCTTCTCTGCATTAACTACGACAGGTGCGACCGTAATTGTCGGCCTCGATGATCTGCCTAAGGCAATTCTATTTTATCGCCAGTTTCTACAGTGGTTTGGTGGCATGGGTATCATCGTATTGGCGGTCGCCATCCTTCCCGTTCTCGGTATCGGTGGTATGCAGCTATATCGTGCTGAAATCCCAGGTCCAGTAAAAGATAGCAAGATGACTCCGCGTATTGCTGAAACGGCAAAAGCGCTTTGGTACATCTACCTGAGCTTAACCATTGCTTGTGCAGTGGCGTTTTGGCTTGCTGGGATGAGCTTCTTTGATGCCATCAGTCATAGCTTCTCTACTATTGCGATTGGTGGCTTCTCGACTCACGATGCGAGCATGGGGTATTTCAATAGCCCTGCGATCAACATGATTACAGTTGTGTTCCTTCTTATATCCGCATGTAACTATTCGCTTCACTTTGCTGCATTTGCTTCAGGTGGTGTGCATCCTAAGTATTATTGGAAAGATCCTGAGTTCCGCGCCTTTATCTTTATTCAGGCAGTACTGTTCTTGGTTTGTTTCTTATTACTGCTCAATCATCACTCTTATGATTCGTACTACGATGCTTTCGACCAAGCCTTGTTCCAAACCGTGTCTATCTCTACGACCGCGGGTTTTACAACGACGGGTTTCTCAGAGTGGCCATTGTTCTTACCCGTACTGCTTTTGTTCTCTTCTTTTATAGGGGGCTGTGCAGGTTCTACGGGTGGTGGTATGAAAGTGATTCGAATCTTACTACTTACTCTGCAAGGTGCTCGTGAAATGAAGCGTCTTGTTCACCCACGGGCTGTCTATACCATCAAGGTTGGCGGTTCTGCACTACCACAACGTGTTGTAGATGCGGTCTGGGGCTTCTTCTCTGCATACGCATTAGTGTTTGTGGTTTGTATGCTGGCTCTTATTGCAACTGGTATGGACGAGTTGAGTGCTTTCTCTGCGGTAGCGGCGACATTAAATAACCTTGGCCCGGGCCTTGGTGAAGTCGCGGTGCACTTTGGCGATGTGAACGACAAAGCAAAATGGGTACTTATCGTATCTATGCTGTTTGGCCGATTAGAAATCTTCACCTTATTAATCTTATTGACCCCTACGTTTTGGCGTAGCTAAGGACAACATTGTGGCAAAAGCTCTATTTTTGTATTCAAGCCGTGAAGGGCAGACCAAGAAAATCTTGAACTATATAAAAGAAGAAATGAGTGAGTTCGAATGTGAGCTTCAAGATCTGCACACTATTGGCAAGGTGGACTTTGCTCAGTACGACAGAGTGTTGATTGGCGCATCGATTCGTTATGGCCACCTTAATAAGAAGCTATATCAATTTATTGATGCCAACCTTACTCAGTTGCAATCAAGCAAGGTTGCGTTCTTCTGTGTTAACTTAACGGCGCGTAAAGAAGACCAAGGCAAAGATACACCAGAAGGCAGTGCGTATATTAAGAAGTTCCTTACCAAGTCTCCATGGCAGCCGACTTTAATCGGTGTATTTGCAGGTGCCCTCTATTACCCACGTTATAACTGGTTCGATAGAACCATGATCCGCTTTATTATGAATATGACAGGTGGTGAAACGGATACAACGAAGGAAGTTGAGTACACAAACTGGGAAAAAGTCTCTTTGTTCACTGAAAAACTGAAGAATATGTAAGATAAAAGCCTACTTTTGAGGCGTTTTGAGTTCTTTTTAATCGAACGAATAAAAAAACGAAAAAAACTTAAAAAAGGGCTTGCCAGTGTGATCGAAATCTCTATAATGCCACCTCGCTGACACGGGATGGCTTCTTAGGAAACCAGAACGAATCAGAAAGCCAAATTAGCCAAGCCAAGCGCTTGAAAAAAGTTTTGAAAATAGTGGTTGAC